>JBFJVZ010000032.1:0-29607 GCA_041623895.1 Pirellulaceae bacterium
GGGGTGGTGGTCGTAGCCGATGTCGCCAGACTTCGGGGTATCTTGGAACGAACCGAATTCTGGCGAATCCGGCTACCCGAAAGTCAAAAGTTGACAAAGCACGAGGAGCCAACGACGACGATCTCCCGAATTCCGCTACGCAGGTCAGATCTTCTCCAGATCGGCTCGGCTGTTTTCGTAGGTCTCAGAAAAGGCCAGCGCCTTGGGGTCGGGATCTTTTCCCCAACGTTCGCAAGCAGCGGTGTAAATTTCGGGCCACCAGTTGCGGTGTTCGGTCAGCCCTTGCTGTTTGTACTCGCGCCAGTGGCTGAGCACCTTGGACCAGCACTTGTCTCCGTAGGCCAACGCTTCGTTTAGCGATTTGTATTTCGGCACGTACCAGCGACGGCCGATTTGCGCATGCAAGACTTCGTCGGCCCAATCGAAGTCCTGAAATAGCGCCGACAGCGGATCGCCACTCTCGCTCGCGACTTCCCATTCATACCGCTTGCCGGTACGCGGCATCAGTCCCTGCTCGATAAAGAACAACACGCCGTGCCGCTCGCGGGCGGTTAACTGCAAATTCAAATTACGAGACCAGGTGAAGTTGATGGGAATCTTTTCCCAATCGATTTGCTGAGACACAAAACCGACTTCGCCCATCATGGCGTGGCGGGCCTCGTCCCACAGCTGCCGCACCATTTCCATATGGAACTCCCACGGTTCCTGGTCAGCCAGTTCAACCAAGATGCTTGCCATCATCTCGGGAACGTCGATTTCACGGATCCGCTTGTAGTACATCATCAAGGTTTTGTCTTGAGCACTGAAGCGATCGTCATACAAGAACGCCTCGGGATTGACGCCCGCGTTGTAAGGATCCTGAAATCTGTGGTCGCGTCTGGGTTCTTTATCGTACGTGTACGGCGTCTTGCTGTGCCACGGCTGCGGAAGTTCCGCGCTGCTGGTTTCGGTTCCATCGATCCCACCGGCGTGGGCCAGACATTGGTGCAGCGAGTCGATCCAGGGCTGAAGTTCCTTTCGCGCCGGGTCGTCGATCAGGCATACGATCGCCTGCGATCCGAACTCCACAACATCGGCCATCTCGAATGCAATCAATTTGGCGATGCGGACACTGGGCGCGTCGGCCAGCGGATGGGCCTGCTCTTTCAGCCGCTGGCAAGCCTGGATGACGGCGGGGAGGGCAACCTCATAAACGCCACACAACAGCTCTTCGGTCGCAGGTGCGGAAAGGATCTCATCCATCAATCGCTGGAGACCAGCGTGCGGCACCTTATCCAGTCCCAAAGGCGGCTCACGCATCTCGCCCACACGGCGGCGAACCAAGCTGACTTGTTCGGCGCACAAATAAGCATGGTGGCTGAAGGCCGTTTTCAATTCGTAAATGGGCTCAGCTGTGATTCTAGACGTCAGTGTTTCGTAAAGTCGCTTCAGCACGTAGTGGATTCGCTTCCAACGATCAACGCTGGCCTGGACACTCCAGTCGCTGTGCACAGCGCTTTGCATCGACGAAAGACCTGCTAGGGGTGGTAAACCGCGGAGTGATTTCGTTTGGGCTGCCTTCATCGGATTGACCTTGAGTCGGTGCTTTATTTGCAAGCGGGGATGCGCTGTACTTTGGCGGCATACCGCCAATATTATCCAGCTGCGCTTACCCGCAAAAGTGAAGTCCAGGATTGCGGCAATCCCCGTTGCCTTCGCTGGTGGTTGAGGGTTATCCCTTTACTCTATCATCCTTGGCGCGATGATACTGAGGGTTGTCCCTTGGCGCACGGATAATGTGTTGACAAGGTACACTACCGGAAACTATCGAACGATTAGATGCTTAAACAGGTTTACTGAGATCAAAACGAGCGTCTTCGATTTCGCGGGCTAGCGTGTCGAAGGACGAGTCCATCCAAGGGGCAATGGCATGATTGGCTTGAACAAGGCCAATGCCGACACCACTGGAGGTGCCGGCATGATGGTTTACGGCGACGATTGGGTAACTCGATCCGCCCAACGCGCCGGCCGGGGGGCGTTGGTGGTTATCGAGCAGGGCGACCTTGACAAGTCCTTGCTCCCACCGGGGTTATCGATCCAGGTTTTACCGGCCGCCGATTGGCATGAGGCCGAACAACACGGCAGGGATGTTCCCTGTTGCGTGCTCGTCGACTTCGACTTTGATCCCACCGAACTGGCGCGGCAATTGGAGGATCGACGTGGTCGCTGGATGCCCCTTTCCTGTGTCGCTTGCTCCAGCGATACATCGGTGCAAAACATCGTCCACGCAATGCGCGTGGGGTGTGTGGATTTCGTGCCAAAGCCGATTCAAACCGATACGTTATTGGCCGCCTGCGCTTACGCCTGCCGCATCGATGCATCAGGCGAACATTCCCCCCGTCAGTTTCGATCCCGAGTCGCGACACTTACCGAACGTGAAATCGAGGTGCTGAAACTGTTCCTTGACGGACGCAACACGAAAACAATCGCCAAGCAATTAGGAGTGACTTACCAAACGATTGATAAACACCGGAATCGTGCGCTCAAAAAAATGCATTCCCATAGCCTGATTGATCTGGCTCGAGTGCTGAAAGTAAAACCGCCGGGCTAATGGAATCACCAAGTGCGGATAATACGCACTTGCAAATCACGCATTACTTGCTAGATAAAAATGGCGGATGTGTCGCGGACGATTGCCGATCAAGACATCGGGGCGTCCGATCAGCAGCGACCACAACATCCAGCCATTCAAGTCAGACTTCATTAGGGGCAACGTGATGACAGCTGAACCGAGACATGAGTCAACGCTGTTCGTGGTAAGTGCGATCAGTCAATGGAAAAATCAAGTAGCTGACGTCGGCGTCGCTGCTGGAATGAACTGTGTGTCGGCTCACTCGTTGGCAAGATTCTTAGCAGCGGCCGGCGATCATGATGGACCAGCGTGCGCCTTCATTGATGTGGAAGTCCCGGACATCGATTGGTCGACATTGCACCAGTTGATGCTGGAAAGAAATCTGGAAATCCCCGTCGTCGTGGTTGCGGATGAACCCGAGTTAAAGAAAGCGTGTCAAGCGGCCAAGTGCTGCGTGAGCTTAGTGATCACGCGGCCAACGGACAACAATTCGATTCGCGAAGCAATTGATGCCGCGCTGAGTAATCAAAAGGTTGTTGGCCACCAGTTTGCTGTCGAGCGGAACTATCGGCGTCTGTTAACGCTGGATGAACGTGAACGCTCGATCGTCGATCTGGCTGTCGATGGTGCACCCAACAAACAGATCGCTAATCGTTTGGGGCTCTCGGTCAAAACGATTGAGCGGATTCGCAAAAACGCCTATCGAAAGTTGGATGTACGCAGCACCGCCGAAATGACGCGGGCCGTGATCTTGGGTGGATTACACGACATCGTCGCCACCAACCATCCGGTCTTGGCAGGCTCGTTGGGTCTGCCAGGCTTGATGGGCCTGCAGGGGGATCAGTACGCCACGGCCGCAAGCTTGTCCGGATCTACCACGTAAGGGCACAACCGCGCGGCTCGCTCCACGGCTACAATCGAGTCTTTCGCACGATAGACAGACTCGTCCCGGTGGAGATTTTGATGATGCGCGGTTGCTTTGCCAGCTTCTTGGCGACCTTTTTTCTGCTCACTTGCGGAATCACGCAGGGCTCCGAACCGCTGCCGGGTACGCAGCCGCTGACGATCGATCGGCCCGCCGATGTGATCATGGTCGAGGGCATCCAGCGGTTCGCGCTTGGGGAACTGGAGCGATCGCGATCGCTGCGTCAATCTTTCTGGAAGCGTGACTACAGCAGCGTTGACGCTTACCTTGCCAGCATCGGTCCGAATCGTGAAAGGTTTCGGCAAATCATTGGCGCCGTCGACGCGCGCGAGCAAGCCCGCGGACTTGAGTTGATTGCCACCACGATGCAAGACGCTTTGGTGGCCGAAAACGAGTTTTTTTCTATTCACGCGGTACGTTGGCCGGTACTCGAGGGGGTTACTGCGGAAGGCCTACTGTTAAAACCCCGTTCACAAGCAGTGGCTCGCGTGGTCGCGCTAGCCGACGCGGACTGGACACCGGAGATGATTTCGGGGCTGGCTGAGTGCGAATGCCAGTTCGCCGCGGAGCTCGCCTTGTCCGGTTGTGAGGTGTTGGTGCCAACCTTGATCAACCGAGACTCCAAATTCAGTCGCAACGACTCGATTGGCCGCGCGACGAATCTGACGCACCGAGAATTCATCTATCGTCAGGCATTTGAACTGGGCCGGCACATCATCGGCTACGAAGTCCAAAAAGTGCTCGCCGCCGTCGACCAACTTTCGCTCAGAAATGAACAGTCCGGCGATGACTTGCCCATCATCGCCATGGGTGTCAGCGAAGGCGGCCTATTGGCCATGTACAGTGCCGCAATCGACGATCGAATCACGGCAACCGTCGTCAGCGGGTATTTCGATCAGAGACAGAAGGTCTGGCAGGAACCGATCTATCGCAACGTCTGGAGATTGCTGGCCGAATTTGGCGACGCCGAGATCGCCAGCCTGATCGCTCCGCGTTTGCTGTACATCGAAACCAGCCCCTCCATCCCGGAGATTACCGGACCGCCGCCGACGAAGGGCCGCAACATCGCCGCGCCAGGCACGATCCGTCGCCCCGACGCCCAATCGGTGGCGATCGAAGTCGCACGCGCGACCGAGCCTTGGGACAAGTTGAAAGAAACAGCCGGCCAGCAAGTCAAGAATCTGATTACCTCCCGAGCCGATGCTGCGGGCCAACCTCCGTTGAGTCCCGCGATCATCGGCAATGTCTTGCGGCAACTTGGACTCGCCGATCACCGTCCACCAACCACAGTCGCGATCGGCCCCGATCGTAGAAAGGCCTTTTCAGCCGATGACCGGCAAGCGCATCAAGTGTCCGAACTGGTTGAGTACACGCAGCGTATCCTGCGGCATTGCTATCGCGACCGCGACGCTCGGTTTGCCAAGCTTGATCGCAGCGATTTGAATAAGTGCATCGAATCTGCCAAACCGCTACGCGAAGAAGTCTATACCGAACTGATCGGCAAGCTTCCGACACCCTCCATCGATCCCAACCCGCGGACCCGGGTCGTGTTGGAGACCGAAAGGTATCGCGGCTACGACGTCATGCTGGATGTCTATCCCGATGTGATTGCCAGCGGCATTCTGTTGTTGCCGAAGAACCTGAAGCCTGATGAAAAACGTCCGGTGGTGGTTTGCCAACACGGCTTGGAAGGCACTCCCATGGACACCATCAGCGGGCCGGACTCGCCGGGGTTCCGCGCCTATAAATCCTTCAGCGCCGAACTGGTCGATCGCGGTTTTATCGTCTATGCACCGCAGAACCCGTACCGCGGCTACGACGCATTTCGCACGCTCCAGCGGCAATCCAATCCGCTTGGCCGTTCACTGTTCAGCTACATCATTCCTCAGCACCTGGTGACGCTCCGCTGGCTGGCCTCGCTACCGAATGTCGACAAAGAGCGAATCGGTTTTTATGGACTCTCCTATGGCGGCAAAACCGCAATGCGGGTGCCGCCAATGCTGCCGCCCACCGACGCCGAACCCGGGTATTGTTTGTCCATCTGCAGTGCCGACTTCAACGAATGGGTCGCCAAGAATGCGTCGTACGACGCCAAGTTCAGTTACTTGTGGACGATTGAATACGAGATCTTTGAGTGGAATATGGGGCACGTTGCCAACTACGCCGAGCTGGGGATGTTGATGACGCCGCGTCCCTTCATGGTCGAACGTGGTCACGATGACGGTGTCGGCATCGACGAGTGGGTGGCCTGGGAGTACGCAAAGATTCGCCGCCACTACAACAAACTGGGCATCGGCGATCGCACCGAAATCGAATTCTTCGACGGCCCCCACACAATCAACGGCCAAGGCACGTACGATTTCCTCCATCGACACCTGAAATGGCCCAAGTAACTGTTCGCTCGGCCCCAATAACGGTGACTGCCTTCACTCGCTCTGAGGGCGAAGTTTCGGCCGCCGAGCGTCCGACGATGAGAGCGGAAGTCGCGAGTCCACCAACAATATGCAAACGCAAAACCCCTACCAACCGCCGCAAACCGACTCGGAACTTAGCGAGCCTGAGTGGCCGGAAATCTCCGTCGACGGATTATCTCTGGTGGTCGCCTCGGGCGTCGCATTGCCGCGGCGCTGCATCAAGACCAATCAGCCGGCAACAGAGGATGATGCCGTGCAGCGAACACTGCAGTGGCGAGGTCAAACGCTGCAGCTGATCGTCAATGTCCCCGAGTGCCAAATTCGATGGTATGCATCTGCAGGCATTCGCCGGCGAGCAATGATTTCGATGGCACTCGGATGGTTGATGTTTTTTGGATCGAGCGTCGTCGTGCTGGCATCAGTTGATCAAGATTGGATTCCAATGGTACCGGCAATTCCGATCAGCTTTGCCGTGGGCGTGATCGGCTTCTTCGTGACGCGATTGGATTACGGCTTGCAGGTCGTTGACTATCAGCACCATCGTTTTTGGCTCAAAGGCTGCTGCCCCGAGTTCCTGGATGCGCTGAAACAGGAACTAGCCGGGAAGACGATCGATTAGTTAGCGCATTTTCAGATATTTGGTAGGCCAGGACTTGTTCTGGCAATAAGACGTCAGGACAAGTCCTGGCCGACCGATGATCCCACATCAATGATGTTGGTGATCGCCGAACATCATGTGCTTGGGGTCGCCTTTGGCATAGACAAAGCCGATCAGATCCAAGATCTCTTCACGAGTCAGCTTGTCCAGCAACCCCTTGGGCATCAGTGAGACGGGTGATTTCTTTCGGTCGATCACTTCTGCGGCTGCCAGCATTGTCGGCTTGCCTTTGGCCAGCGGGTTGATCACGACTTGAATCTCTTCGTCATTTTCCTCCATCACCATGCCCGTGATGACGTCACCGGCGTCCATCACGAAGATGGTGGACTGATACTTCTCGTCGATTTCTTTGGACGGATCCAGCATCGAACGCAGGATTGCCTCAGGGGTTCCCTTTTTCTCGTCCAACTTTGCCAGGTCGGGACCAAACACATTGCCTTCGCCCGCCAGTTTGTGACAGGCAACGCAACTGGCGACTTTAAACAATTCTTTGCCGACCTCATACGACCGGCCGTGCCGCAACCGCTGCATGTCCTCCGCCAATTCGTCGAATGTCCACTCGTGACTTCGTGTGCTCAGTTTCAGCAATTCGTCCTTGATTGGCAGATTTGCCTTGGCCAGATAAGCCTGCTTGTCCGCCTGGTATTGTTCGATGTTGGCGACGACATACAGGGCACCGTACATCCGCCGCCAGTGGCCGGGGTACGTGCAAACATACGGATACACGCCGGGTTCGCTGGGAACATCGAAGGCCAGTGCTTGCTGATCGCCCGGCTGAAGCAGTTTGCTGGACAGCAATATCTTGTCGGACTTGGGAATGTAATGCCGGTCCATCGCATCGGCATCCCGACCGGTTGCTTCTGCCAATTCGCCAACTTCCTGAAGCGCGCCGGGCACGGTGATGGCGAAGTTATGCGGCATCGCGTCGGTATTGCTCAAACGGAATTCGACCGGCTTGCCGGCCTGCACCACGATCAGTTCCTTGTCAAAGATCATTCGATGCGGCACGGTACCGATGGCGATCACACGCACGTCCAGGTTTTGCAATCGTTGTTCGATCGCCTCTTTGATATCGGGGGGCAGCTTTTCAGCCAATGCTTTCGTTAGCGCCACAGCATCCATCGCCGCGGCGCCGGTTCGATATCGGGCCGGCATTCCGCTTAGATAACCGATCAAGTCGTTGACGAGCGGTCGGATACGCCCATTTGGCCAGGCACTGTCTGGAACTGATCGCAGCGCCTTGATCGCCGCCGGTCGACTGCGCCCTTTGGCCACCAAAGAAGCGAGCGATTGAAACTTTTGTTTGTCGTAACCGGGGATCGAAGCCAGTGCGGTGATGGCCACGTCATGCAGCGTTTCGCCGCCACTGATGCTCAAATTCTTTTCCGGGATTTCCTGCTTACCGAATCCCGGTCCGGACCAGGTGACTTTCAATCCATCACCGCCACCGTTGTCAAAATACGTCACCACCAACTTGTGCATTCCGGCCGGCAAATCGACCGCCGCACTCTTTTCGCTCATGCCGTGCAAGCCGTCGTTATTGACAATTAGCTTGTCGTTCAAATAGATCCGCGAACCGTCATCGGAGGCCACATAAAACGTGTACTTGCCCGACTTCGGTGCCAGCACATTGCCGGTAAATTTCAATGCGAACCGGTCTCGCTGCTTCAGTTGCGGTACGTTCATCACAATTTTGGGGACAACACCGCTGTCATTGGGCTTCATTTTTCCCAGCGTTTCGATCGCTACATCTTTTCCGCTGGGGTGGTAATATTCGACATGAATCCCCTGCTCCGTTAGTTCCGAACCGCCGAGTTCGGCTTGCATGTTGGCGGGAAGTTCAAAGATCAACGGTTCGATCTTGGCAAACAACTGGCCACGGACTTTTTGGTTAACCGTGGGGACGGCATCCAGGAAATCACGCAGATTATCTTTGTTCTTGCTGGCAGCCAAAAACGCATCATCGGGACCGGCGGCAGCAACCCAGGCAGCATAGCCGAGCCGTTTTAGCTCCGGCGTCTCACCTTTGACGGCGATGCTTTGGATTTGGCGGCGAACCCGCTGCAGTTGGTCGGGCGGCTGGCGTACCAAGAGCTCACCGAGTCCGATGACGTTGCTGCCTGGACGCTTTCGCGCATCTTCGATCAGCCCCATCAACACATCCAGTTGATCTTTGCCGGCAACCGCGGCCAAACCCGCCAGCGACGATGCCAAGTCAGCCGGCTTGGCGCCGGTACGACCTAAGATTGCCTTGTAGACCGCCTCCGTTTTATCCATTTTCAACAGCGCGTCGACGCTAGCCGACTTCAGTGCGTAAGCCTGAGCTGCGGGGCTGAGCTTTTGCCCCGCCGCGATCGCGTCTTTGACGATCGCATCGATGTTGATTGACTTCTTGGCGTAGGCGATCACGGTATCCAATTCCGGATCGGTGGCTCGGGATGCGGCCTCGAACAACACATCGGCCGATGTCACGTCGGCGAATTCAACGGCGGCTTTCACGGCTTCGGCACGGACCAGAGCAGACTCGTCACTAGCAGCTGCCAGCAACGTTTCATTCCAATCGTCGACTCGGCCCGCCCAATGTCCCAGCGTCCGCACCGCCGCCGCCCGCACACGCGGCTCGTCAGCGCGAAACGTTTTCTTAACAAGATCGATGTTGGTAATACGTTGTTCCTCGAACACCCACAAGCATTCAAGCAGTGCCTGCGCCTCATCGCGTGAACTCGAGACAGATTTCGGATTCAAGCTGTCAGCAAATTTCTGCACTTGATCGATGATGTCGGCTGCATCTCTGCCGCTTAATTCCAACCGTGCCCGATAGCGAACGCCGTTGCCGGGATCAAAGAAGTTTTCACAGACCTCGGCAATCGGTTTGCCTTTCATCTTGGCTGGTTTGTCCAGCGGCCTGCCCTTGGCGGTGACCCGATAGATGCGGCCATGTTCATGATCGCGATTGGGATCGCGCATGTTGTGTTGCATGTGACCGATCAGCGTGTTGTGCCAGTCGCTGACGTACAAGGCCCCGTCGCCACCCATCTCGACGTCGCTGGGCCGGAAATTGGGGTCGGAGGAAACCAGGATTGGCTCAATCTCCGTAGCCGTGATATCAGCGCCGTTGTAGCTGACTTCGTGTTGCAGCACTCCCAGGAAACCGATCGCATTGCAGATCAGGAAATTGCCTTGGTTTTCTTCCGGAAAGTGTCCGCTGGACAGTATTCCATTCGCAGGCACGGGGCGGACACGTTTCTTGAACCATTGTTTGTTGCCAATCCCTTTTCCGATGTTCACGTAGCTGCCGGTGCCGCCGGTGCCATCGTTAGCGAACTGGTACCCCCAGCGGTCGAATACATCACCATGCGGATTGGGCCCGATCGGAAAATGGAATTCAAACTCGAATGTCCGCGGGTTGAAGCGATGAACGCCGGACGAACCACTGCGAAACGTTTTGGTCGGTGTTTCAAAGTTGGCGACGTTAAAAATCCCACGGGACCAGTACATCCATCCGTCCGGTCCGATCAGCACCGCGTTGGCGGAGTGATGCGTGTCGGCACTGGAAACGCCTTGCAGCATGCGGATCTTCATGTCCGCTTTGTCGTCCCCGTCGGTATCTTTCAAGAACCAGATTTCCGGCGGTGCGGCGACCAGCACGCCACCGTTCCAGAATTCAAATCCGGTGACGCTGTTCAGTTCATCGGCAAAAACAATGCATTCATCGGCCACACCGTTAACATCCTCGTCGGGAAAAATCAGCAGCGCGTCGCGGCGCGGTTCCGTCGGATTCCAGTGCGGATAGGAAGGCCAAACCGAGACCCACAGACGGCTATCGGTATCGACTGCCATTTGTACGGGATTGACCAGCCGCGGAAACATCTCCTCGGAGGCGAACAAGTTGACTTGCATCCCTTTGGCAATCGTCATTTTCTCGATTGCCTCGGTGCCGCCTTCGTAAGGCCAACTGCCGTCGGGATTGGGTCCTTTTTTGTTGGTCATGACTTCGAGTTCTTCCGGCAGATTATCGTCTTTGACTTCCAAGTCACCGCCCTTGGCAATCGCCCAAACACGCTTGTCGCGATTCGCGGTTTTGACGTCAAAGATTTCCATCTCGCGGCGCATCACGTCGGCATTGGATTGACCGTGCCAGGCAAGCTTTGATCGGCCGCCGTAAACGTTGTAGCCGTCGACAACACGGTACCGGCTGAACCAGTGGTAGTTTTTGTCCAGCACTGCTTCGCGGAGTTTACCGACGCTCTCGGGGGCAGCGACTGTCTTACTGGGAAACAGCTGTTCCATGATCGCGCGTGCGATCTTTTGATTACCCTGATCCAACAGATGAATCCCGTTCATCGTCAGCGGCTTGTCCGTATTCGCGTACAGCTGCTGGCTGGGATGAAAGACATCGACAAAGGTGACGTCTTTCTCCTGGCACACCTTCTTCATGATCGCGGCGTAGCTGGCTAGCTTTAAATTGTTCTCGCTGCCGTCGGGCAGATGCGGGCTGTACAGGTTTTCGTGTGCGATGGGTGAAAAGATCACCAGCCGCGGCGCGCTCTGGCCGTTATATTTTTGCCCGCGCATGTCGTCGATCATCTTTGCCAGATCACTCTGAAACTTGGCTTGCCCGGCTTCGCCCCGCAGTGCCTCGTTGTAACCAAAGAAACAAAACACCACGTCGGCCTCGCATTTGGTTAGCCATTGATTTGGGTCGCCAAAGTTTTCACTTCGTGATCGCGTGGTGATTTCGTCACCCGGAAAACCGAGGTTGCGAAACGTCAATTCATGCTCGGGGTGCGACGCGTGTATGTAGGTTTCCAGCCAGGCATGATGTTGCATCCGATCGGCCATCGTGTTGCCGATGTAGACAACGTGATCACCCGGCATTAACTGCAGGTTGGGCCCATCAGCTTTCACGCGGCTGGGTGCCACGGAGACGGCTAGCAAGACAAAGGCAGCAAGAGCGAATCGATTCATGGAAGGTGCTTCAGGGGAAAATTCGTAGCACGGACGCCTGTCCGTTGGGAAGGTGGGAGGTAGTGGACTACAGTCCGTTCTACCGCTACAAAGCAGGACTGCGTATTGTACTCACGTCGCTCACGGAGTAACGGGCACCAGGGGACGATGTCGCTGAATTTGCGAATGAAAATCGCCCAGGCTATGCCAATAAGTCGGTTTGCCGAGATCGACTTCGGCAATTGCGATCGTGCCCCACTGATCCGCTTTGGCCAGCGGTTTTCCGTCATGCCCATAGACGGCAGAAATCATCCAATCGGCCGACGTGTCTGTATAGGTGCTGCTAATCACATAAACGTGATTTTCACAGGCGCGCGCCGCGCCCAACAGCGGGTTGCAGCCCCACACCGGCCAGGCGATGACTTCCGCACCCCGGTTGCTCAACTCACGCGCCACCTCGGGAAAGAAACCATCGTAACAAACCATCATGCCGACTTTACCAAATCGCGTCTCAAAGACCGGATAGCTGTCACCCGGCGTGACGCCGCCTTCGATCTCACCGCGCGGCAGTGTGACTTTTCGGTACTTGCCGACGACCTTGCCGTCAGGCCCAATCAATACGGCAACGTTGTAAATCAAATGCCGGTCGCGCTCGATCAGTCCGGCGACGATGTACAAGTCATGTTGTTTGGCAAGCTGACCAAAGTAATCGGTCGACGGTCCGGGAATCGACTCGGCCGCATCCACGTACGTGCCTTTGCTGCGGTAGTAAGTCAATGTTTCGGGCAACACGACCAGGTCGACATCCTTATCTGCTGCTTCCGCAATCAGTGGTGCGAACTGTTCGCATTTTTCCCGCGGCGTTTCGCCTGCTTTGGGCTGATAATGCACAGTTGCCAGCCTGACCAGGCGAGGCTCCGGCGGGGCGATTTTCTATAGCTTGGGCAGCGACCAGGTCACCGAAGAATTTGGCGGTCCCCAGCGAAAGTGCAATTCAATCTGCGCTCGCGTTGCCTGCGGCGGCGCTTGATACACAGCTGTCACTTCCGTCCAACCATCCACAGTCTCGCCATCGCTTGGAAACTCCGGTTCCGCGCGAGGCTGCTGGCCCTTGCGGTACGAAGTAAATGTTGGGTCGCGGCGAACGACGCGTTGTCCCTGGTCATCCAGCCAAATGATTCGCACGATCGCGGCACGGCGCACCAAGCCGATCTTGTCCGTCTGCCGATAGACTGAAAATCGAAAATGTTCATCGCCGCGCACCGGCAGCGTTTGCTGCCAATGTCCCATCAACCCGTCGCGATCATCCGCAGCAATTGACAACGCCCCATGTCCCTCAACCCCGCCGCGTGCATCCCAGGAAAAGCTCGGACGAATCTCGTCTCTTGGTGATTCAGTCGTCCAGCCGGGAGGATGTCGATCACTGGCCAGTAAGATAGTTGGTGTGAGAAGCAAGCACAGGATGAATGAATATCGCATGACGGATCTCTTCAATTGGCGGTCAAGAAGTAACCATTCTACTGACAAAAAGTAGCGGGCACACTCCGTGTGCCGGTGCCGCCCGATTTTGCCGATAGTCGTCGTTTGCTCCGCAAACGAATCGTAAGGCAACGTTCGTTCGCGGAGCGGCTGTGAATTTATTCGCCGGCGGCGAAAGTACGTCGTCGTTTGCTCCGCAAACGAACGCGCAAGGGAACGTTCGTTCGCGGAGCGAACGACGACGATCATAAATTCACAGCCTGGGAGCGAACGACGACGTTTATGAATCCACAGCCTCTCCGCAAACGACGACTTTAAGCATACCTGCTACTTTTCCTGCGGTGATCCTCGACCCTGAGACCACGCCCAACCCAACCCAATGGCCACGGGGATCGCCAGATAGCGGTAGATTGCGGCTCCGAAGACCACGGTCGCATTGAACACGATGAAGCCGAAAAATGCATGAACGAGCAGACTCAACTTTCGATTCATGGCTCGGCCGCGCCGGTTGGCGGTCCAGAGACGCAGCACATCAGCCAGCCAAACCACCGTAAATAGGTAATTCACCCAAAGGCCTTCACCGCGACCGATTCCCGTCATCCGATCGGTCTCAACCGCAGTGTGCTGCCATGCCTGGTCGTGGCTCCAGTCGTGCACGAAATGGAAAGCAAGAATCACGTGGATCACATAACTGAAACAGCCGATTGTCCACAACCAACACTCCCGGCTGGAAGGAACCCTTGTCCGATGCCGATTTCGCAAGACGAGTGCAACGCGAAGCAGATACAACAGAACCGCGATCCTTATGGACCAGAGCATCACGGATTCACCCATCTGTTGATCGATCATGGTTGGCGAACATTTTGTGCTTAAGCTGGGTCGCCGATTCTGTTCCGATGAAATCCCAGCACGACAATCCATTAGAATACCGGTCAGAAACGGTCTTGCGCAATTCAATCTGTGGAAACAATGCCTACCTCCACCATTCAATTCATTTCGCAGACGAAACTTACCGAACTCGCTCGCGGGCGCGACCTCTTGCAAGCCGAGTATCAGCAACTGCTGAATGAAGCCAGCCAGTCAACTGGATTACAAAAGTTAAGAATTCTGAATGACGGGCTTCGCAAAATTTTGGTGGCGGGCAAGCCACTTCATCGACAGTTGCCGAACCTAAGCATTCTGCTCTCGGAATGTTCGCCTTCGCCTGTGTTGACCCAGTTCTGGACCGAAAAACTGGAAGCAGAAATCGCTCGCGGGCGAATGCGCGCCGATACGGTCTATCTATTCGGCGCTCTGCTGGGCGAATGGGATAGTCAGGATGATGCCAAGACGGCGTGGTTGGATGAAAAACGTCAGGCTCATGTGAATTTGCTCAGCGAGGCAACCAATCCACCGCCCCGCGCACCGTCGCTACGAATCTTAAATGACGTCTTGTCTCGATTTATCGAACACCGGTCACGGGTCCAGAACGCAATCAGCAAGTCTTTGCAAGATCTGGCGGAAGGAAAGGTGCGGTCAAGCTTTGGACTTAACTGGATTGCTGACAATGCCCACCACCCAGCGTCTGTGCGTGCCGAAGCCAAACGCTTCTGCCAGGACAGTGTGCTTGAACAGGAATTGAACGACTCGCTGCAAGTCGCCATGCGTGACCCGCGCCAATGGCGATGGCCACCCGGCGGCGTTAAGGCAAGAACGCTGTGGACCCGCAACAAGTGGCGTCTCTATCCCACCTTGTCGCTGGTCGAGTTGGCCATGCTGGAAGGTATCACCGAATGCTGGGTTGGAGACATCGAAAAATGCTACAGCAGCCAGGCGCATCTTGTTAACCGACGTTCTCGCTTGGAATACCTAACCGAACTGGGCGCGCCGGAAGTGATCACGTTGAACGAACAACGGATGCTCAAGACTGCCGAAGAAGCGATTGATCTTGGTTGGTACGAGTCCTTTGATCCTTGGGACGGGCTGCCCATCATCCGCGAGGACGTCTCCTGTACGGGCATCGTCGCGATTCGGGCTGAAAAACAAGCCGAAATGCGGGATAGCCGGGCGGGCGGTTACTACGCAGACGCCGGCGTGAATCCAATGGTGCGACTGGTTCACGCCGAAGTTCAAGCGCTTCGCGCGGCGTATCCCGACAAGCCGCTTCATGTTGTCAAACTGGATATCCGCAACTACTTTGCCAGTGTCTCGCACGAAGTACTGCTAACCATGCTGCGGGGCTTGGGCATGGACGACAGCGGCCTGCAGTTCGCATCGCGGTTCCTGAAAGTCCCCTACGATGTCGACGGCGAAATCAAAATCGCCGAGCGCGGCGTTCCCATGGAGCAGCGTTTTTCGCATTGGCTTTGCGAATGGTTGTTGCGGCTGCTGGAGTTGTATGTCCACTCCAAAGCGAACGTCAGGATCATCCGGCAGATCGATGACATTTGCTTGCTGACAGCGACGACCGATGATGCCGAAACCGCTTGGGCTGCCGCTAACGAATTCCTTGTCGACTGCGGATTGCAGGTCAACGACGGTAAATGCGGGTCGACCGTGCTGGGTGATGAACCGCCCGCCGGTCTTCCCGTCGATGCTCCGCGTTGGGGCATGCTGGAATTGACGGCAGACGGAAACTGGCTGACACACAAGGCGACTTTTCAGAGGTTTCTGGATGACACCCGCCAGCTTGTCGATGCCAAAGGTGCAGTGCTCTCAAAAGTCATGGCGTACAACCAGCATCTCAAGTTTCTTACCTCGTCACTCGGGTTGGCGATGGATTTGGGCGATCAACATCGACAGTCGGTCAATGAATCGCTGCAAGTATTTGATCAACATTTCTTCAGCGACGATGTTGGCATCGCTCAAGGAATTTTGCAGACGATCAGCGCACGTTTTTCCGGCCAGGCGATCGAGTTGTGCGAAAGCTGGTTGGCTTGGCCGATTACAGCCGGCGGATTAAGCCTTCGCTTGGCCAATGTACTGGGTGGTCAATATCAATTGGCCTACGAAAAGCGTCGGCAGCAGCGCAAAAAAGTTCCCGATTCGCGTCCCGAGAACTGGCAAAATGGAAAAAACGAGTGGTCAGAATTCTACGAAGATCAATTGACAACGCTGGAGCCGGCCGAGTGCGGCGAGTCGGCTGCGATGAAGTCGATGGTGCAAAGTTTCATTGCCCGTGGCAAACAAATCTCCGGGGGTGAGCAGGAAGGGCTGTCACAATACTGGCGCTGGGTTCTCAGCATTCACGGACCGGCAATTCTTGATCTATTCGGAACCTTCGAGTTCTTGCTCACTGACCTGGTTCCGCTACAACTGATAAAAGAAAAGCTGATGCAGGAGGATGCCGAAGATTAGGCTTTGCCTCAAAAACGGGAGGGCGAGGCTCCCGCCGAGCCGCACTTTGTCGCAAACGCCACGGCTCAGCGGGAGCTTCGCCCTCCCAGTTACCGCGAATCTGAGTTTTGAGACGAAGATTAGCTTGCAGCAGTTTTTGCCTTTCGCGACGCTTTGATGGGAGCTTTCCATGTCCAATACGTTCACCGAAACGACCAGTGAATCATGGTTCAGTCGAATCGGCAATTCTCTGAAGGCGCTCATTTTCGGGCTGTTGCTGTTTGTCATTTCTTTCCCGCTGTTGTTCTGGAACGAAGGCCGCGCGGTGAAGACAGCCAAAAGTCTGAACGAGGGCGAATCGGTTACGGTTTCGGTGGCAAGCGACGCCGTTGACCCTGCTAACGAGGGAAAGTTGATTCACACCACCGCCATGGCAACGACGGAAGAACTTCTTCGCGACGAAATGTTTGGCATCGAAACCAACGCGATTCGACTCACCCGCGTCGCCGAAATGTATCAGTGGAAAGAGACCAAAGAGCAAAAGCGCAAAAAGAAACTGGGCGGCGGAACCGAGACAAAGACCACCTACACATACAATAAGGCTTGGTCACCGCAAGTGATCGACAGTGATAACTTCAAGCAATCCGACGGCCACAAGAATCCTGACTCGATGCCGGTTTCCGGGAACTCGACCGACGCTGGCAATGTCGCTTTGGGTGCTTTCCGGCTGCCGGCGGATCTGATTTCCAGGATCCACGGCAGTGAGCCGATCGCACTGTCCGAATCGAACATTCCCGAGCAGTATCGTGAGGCGATGTCATTGCGTTCAAGCGGCGAATTGTATTTGGGTTCTGATCCGGATGCTCCTCAGGTCGGCGATGTCCGTATTCGCTTTCAATCCACGCCCGCTGCAGAAGTTTCCGTATTGGCACAGCAAAAAGGGGACACTTTTCAGCCCTATCAAACCGAGGCAGGCCGCGCCCTGAGCATGCTGGAAATGGGTAAACACGACGTCGCCGAGATGTTTCAACACGCGCGCGATCAAAACAAAATGCTGACTTGGATCCTACGCGCGGTCGGCACGGGCATGATGTTGGGCGGACTGATGATGCTGATGTCCCCGCTGGCGGTGCTTGGCGATGTGATCCCGATCGTGGGCAGCATTGTTTCCGGCGGAACTTTCATCGTCAGCGCGTTGATCACGCTGGTGTTGGCACCGATGACGATTGCTGTGGCATGGATCTTTTATCGGCCGTTGGTGGCCGTGCCACTGCTGCTGGTATCGGCGCTGGGAATGTACCTGCTGCTGAGCCGCCGCAAGTCCAAAGCGCCGCCAGAAGTGATGACATTGGATGATGCTGTGTAAGTCACCACTCGCTTGCCGGTGATGTCTAAAAACCTGGGAGAATGCCATGCAAGTTTTCAGGGCTTTTGCGTGCGCCGCGATCTTAACGATTGGCTTAGCGACGAAGTGCTCCATGGCGTGCTGCCAAGATGCAGGCCTGGCATCGCTCCAGCAAGCGGCATCACCTTTTTTTGATGTCGGTGTGGGCATTGGTTTCACGGTGATCCAGCAACCGGAGAATCAGGCTCTATTGAAAAAGCATTTTGCCTACGTGACACCCGAAAACTGCATGAAGTTTGCCGGCACGCAGCCGAACGAAGGCGGTTTTCGATTCGATCGCGCGGACAAATTCGTCGACTTTGCCACCGCGCACGACCTGAAAGTTGTCGGGCATTGCCTGGTATGGGCAAAAGATGACCGCACACCCGAGTGGTTCTACCAAGACGGTGACGGAGAAGCTTCGGCGGACTTGCTGCTAAAGCGAATGAAACTACACATCGAAACGGTCACCTCACGTTACCGCGGCCGCACCCAGATGTGGGATGTTGTCAACGAAGCACTCGCCGATGGTAACGACGGATACCTTCGTGATTCTCAATGGGCACGACTTTTGGGAGACCGGTTTATCATCAAAGCGTTCGAGTATGCGCATGCTGTCGATCCCGACGCGATCCTGATTTACAATGATTATCAATGCGATCGGGATTCCAAGCGGGACAAGTTGCTGCGGCTGGTCAAGTCACTGAAAGACAGCCATGCGCCCGTGCACGCCATAGGATTGCAGGGACATTACGAACTGGATCGCGTGCCGTACGAAGGCATCGAAACAACACTGAAAGCACTTCGCCAACTTTACATCAAAGTGGTTGTCTCCGAACTCGATATCGATGTCGTGGGACGTGGCCGCTGGTGGGCCGACGGCGGAGCGCATCGTGAGGAGTTAGCCAACTACGATCCCTACAAAGACGGCTGCCCACCAGACGTCCTGCAGCGACAAGCCGAACAATACGCCAGGCTTTTCGCGCTGTACCGAAAGTACAGCGATGTGATTCTGCGCGTTTCATTTTGGAATCTGCACGATGGCGAAAGCTGGCTGAACAAATTCCCCTGGCAGCGAGTCAACCATCCGTTATTGTTTGACCGCCAGCGAAGACCAAAGCCGGCATTTGACGCGGTGATTGCAGCGTTGAACTGATTGGCCCGCGACGCCTAATCCGTGATCTCATCCGCACTAATGAATCCGTCGCCGTTGCTGTCCAGTTTCTGAAACTGGCTTGCCGATCCGGGGAATTCGAGCTCTGAGATTTCTCCGTCGCGATTGACGTCCATGTTCTGGGCCCACCGCGGCCAATCACCCGATGGCACTTGCGGGATCGAGGAAAACTGAAAGTTCTGTTGATCCTGCAGCGGGTCGGCATGCATGAACTGAATCGCAAACGTATCGGGAATGGCTGTCGGCTTGATGGCTTGCCCGGGCGGACTGCATTGCCGCAATCTCGCCTCTGAGTTCAGAATCTCGCGTGTGGACAGGAATTGGTCGTGATTCGCGTCCAGCCAGGCGAAAATACCATCCGGAAATTCGGCTCCCCGAGCCCGCACCTGGGCGTTCCAAATCGGCTGCGGTCCAGGCTGGGCGCTGTTGATCTCTTCGAACGTCAACTTTCCGTCGTCGTCCGTGTCCAAGTTATCAATCGAGAACTCGTTCGCCGCGGCATCGGGGATTTCGTCCTCCTCTAATGCTCCGTCATTGTTCGCGTCCAGCATTTCAAATGCCTCCCGCGGAATCCGATTTCGGCCGGCTGGACCGTCCCTCGCTACCAACAGCAAGTTGAATGAATCGTCGGAGACGGTGACGCTGGCGGAAGCATGCTGAGTGATATTCAATGATTTCAATTCCGGCCGTAACCAAACAACTTCGATCTCCGCTTCTCCGGAGGACTCGGATCCGAACGTGACTTTCAATCGAATATCGGCGACGATATCAAGTAGCTCTTTGGCTTCCGCCGCGCTGATCGACGCGTCATTGTCCTGATCAAGTTGATCGATCGAGTTCTGTGCAGTCGCAAAGGGCGCGTTTCCTGTCATCGACTCGATCGAATAGGAAACCATGGTCCAATCAACGTAACCATCCAAATCCGTCGCCACTTCACCGCGTCGATTCGATTTACGGCGGTCCCACGCGGGGTCATTCAGGACCACGCTGATCACCTCGACGGGATCGATCCGCTGATCGGCGTTGGGATCGAATCGCAGCAGAGCCTGCGGTGCCGCGGAGACCTCGGCTTCATCCAGCGCGCGGTCGCCATTTGAGTCGATGGCTGCAAACAGGGCTGACCCGCTGCGGTTGATCTCTCGATAGTGATCCGTGCCGGTCAATCGAAAGGGCACATCAATCCCCGAATTGCGAAACAGAAAACGGGGAACTTCATCAAAATCGGGACGCTTATTTCGGTTTCGATCGAATCGCTCGATCATCTGTCGATACTGGCCTCGGTTGAACCCCGGCTGACCCCCAAACTGTTCGGGGTTGTCCATGACATGCGAAAACAGTTTGTTCCACGTTGGACCGGCTTCGCCGTCATCGGCTGCTTGGATCACGTCTTCGATTCGTCGTTCGAAGACATTCGCGAGAAGTTCGTCGCCCAAGCGGATCTCAGCGTCGACAATCAATGGTCCAGCAGTGGTCGGCAGAAACATTCGATGGGCGGGCAGCCAGGCCGAGACGATCAGGTCAGACGGTTCGTTGACATCCATGGGCAACGTATCCAGCAGACCCTCGGGTTCCGCTTCGCTGCCATCTTCCGCAAGGGGCTCTTCCTCGCTCGGGCGCGATTGCTCGGCCGGATTTTCAGCCCGTTCATCGGCCGCTATATCCTCTTCGTCCTTGGCAACTGCGACCGTGTCTTGCTGAGCCTGCTGATTAGCCGACGCTGGGTTTTGGTCGGACGTGCTGACGTTTGCCGTCTCGGTCTGGGTGTCAGAACTTGTCGCACTGCGGGATGGTTCCTTGTTTTGACAGCCGACCCAAATAACGAGGTTTGCGACCAACGCCAGAGCTACGAAGCGAGACATCAGGAAAGGACCTCGTGGACCACACTGCCCTCGGCGATGGCGATGGGGCGTCCGCCCTCGGCAATGTTTTCGGTCAGCGGATTGACACCCAAAGCCTGACAAAGAGTGGCAAGCAGATCTTGTTGATTGATTTTTCCTTCGACCACTTCGCTACCATCGTCGCTGGTTTTGCCATGCACCTGTCCGCCCGCGATGCCGCCGCCGGCAAGCACGCAGGTGAAGGCTTGCGGATAATGATCGCGACCACCTTGCGGGTTGATCTTCGGGGTGCGGCCGAACTCGCCCGCCCACAAGATGGTCGTCTTTTCGAGCAAACCGCGATCTCTCAGTTCCGACATCAGCGTCGCCCAGCCGGCATCCAACTGCTCGCTCAGTCGTTGAACTTGGCTGAAATTGTCGGCGTGTGTATCCCACGCCAGACCTTGTCCCAAGGAAACTTCAATCAACGGCACGCCGCGCTCGATTAACCGCCGCGCCATCAAACATCCTTGGCCAAACGCTTGACGCCCGTAAGCCTCACGAACCTTAGCCGGTTCGCCCGATAGATCGAATGCGTCACGAGCATCACTGCTCAACATTCGGATCGCTGATTGATAAACCGTATCTTGCGCGACCACGTTGACGGTCTCACGAGTCTTCAGGAAATCGGCCTGCAGCGATCGCCAAAGGTCCAGCCTTGCGCGTTGTCGATCTTCGCTGAGACCCGCGGCGCGGTTCAGGTAATCAACTCGCAATTGCGCAAAATCGTCGTCGCCAGCGGCGGCAGCGGCCACCGAAGTGGCCATGTATTTGGGCCCCAGAAACCCTGGACTGATCGAGTTACGCGTGAAAGGCCCCGGCGCGATGGTGACATAGTTCGGTAGCTCGGATGTCGCGATGCCCAAAGCCTTGGAGAGCGAACAACCGATCGATGGGTAATCGACCGGTCCACCTGGGATATGACCCGTTCGCATCAACACGGTTCCCCGTTCATGGTCACCTTCTTTGGTGCTCATGCCGCGGAGGATCGCCAGTGAGTCAGCCTGCTTGGCGAGCTTGGGCAGATGCTGGCTGAATGAAATACCCGGCACATTGGTCGACGTTGGTTTGATCGAACCTCCGTTGGCGTGATCCGGCTTCATGTCAAACGTGTCCAGTTGGCTCGGCCCTCCCGGCATCCACAACAACACACAGTGGCGGCCTTGTTTGGCGGCGGCGTCGGCAACGGCTGCGATCGCCGGCGTCCAAGAACTGGCACAAGTGCCGGCGGCTCCCAAACTGACGTACTGCAGCCAGCGGCGGCGGCTTGACGTTTTCTTTCCCTTCATGGTGAATCCCTAAAAATTGCGATGCCTGAATTAAGGGCAGACAACAAACTCGGCGGTATTCAGCAGCGTCCACAGCAGATCACCCAGCGCCGTCTGCTTTGACTCGGTCGACTTCGCAGCGTGGATGTACTGGCCGAAGCGATCAGCTTCTTGCTCCGTCGGCAGTCGCGAAAGCGTCGCCAGGAAGAGTATTTCGATCCGCTCTGAGTCGCTGAATAACGGTGCTTCCAATGATGCCAGTAAACCGCTTTGCTCAGGTGTGGTCGCCTGCGACGTCTCCGGACCATTCATCATTGCCAGCGCCTGAACGACGCCGTGAGGATACTCGCGAGCAGGCGCCCCTGACGCCTTCATCCGCGAGAGGAACTGTTGCCGCATCACAGCATCCTGCAACGGTGCATTTGCGGCCGCACCGGTGACCATCGGCGGCGGACTTCGTCTGAATACGTTTTGCTGCATGCTGTCAAAGATCTGCTCGGCCGAAAGTGTTTTGACGATCATCGCCGCAAACGAATCTTCCGGCGGGCGGTGATCCGACCTCACTGCGCTAGTACGCCCGTAGGCCTCGGTTCGCGCCAGCATGGCGTACAACGTTCTGAGATCGAACCCGTTTTCGGTGAAGTAAGCCGCCAGGAAGTCAAGTAACTCAGGATGACTGGGCAGATTGTTGGCATCCATCGCGTCAACCGGATCAACCAGACCGCGACCAAACAGATGTCCCCAAGCACGATTCACGGCGGCGCGGGCAAAGTAGGGATTGTCTCTGGACGCCATCCAAATCGTCAGCTGCCGGCGACGGATGTCACCAGGATCTTCCTCAGGCGGCTCGCTGATGCCGGGATACATGGGCAGCACGGTTTGATCGGTATCGGGCAACTTGACTTCGCCGCCCGGTCGGTCTTCGATGATCACTTCGCCCCGCATACCGGAGTTGCTTTGTGTCAGTTGGGCGAAGAAAGCCGCGTAGCTCCAAAAATCTTTTTGAGTCCATTTATCGAACGGGTGAACGTGGCACTGGGCGCACTGCAGCTGGATGCCCATAAAGATCCGCGACGTCGACGCAGCCAATTTTTCCGGCTGCAAATCATGTGACGTGTAGAACACGGCGGGTCCTGAATCAGCGGCACCGCCGGCTGTCAAGAATCCGCCGACCAGGTAGTCGTACCGAACATTGCGTGTGAATTGTTGCCGCAACCATTGATTGAGTGCCGCCACGTTTTCTTGGGGAGCATTTTGGGCATCGGAGGGCAACAGGATTTCGGTCCACCTGGATGCCATGTGCCGAGCGTGATGAGTCGAAGCCAACAATCGGTCTACGAGCGCCGGTCGTTTGTTGGGATCACCATCGGCTAAGAAAAGTCGTACTTCGGCCACCGGCGGTGCCACACCGGCAAGATCCAACCAGACCCGCCGACAGAACTCCGCGTCGTCACTGATCTTTGCCGGCATGATCTCTTGTTCGGTCCAGGACGCTATCAACAAACGATCGACTTCTGCAGCGGCCTGACTGACCGAATCGGTGACGTCACCTGCAAAAGCGTATCGGTCCCAAGCCAATGGAGCAGAAACAAACGTGAGTAGCACAAGAGCACGAACAAGTTTCATTGCTGCTGGGACCTGTGATGACCAGTGGAACCGATATCAATATTTATAACAGTGACGGTGGTCTCTGGCAGTCTATTTCGGGAGCCAGCAAGCCATGTTGTGAAATAAATCACGAAGCATTATGGCCGATAAGTTTGACGCGGACGGTGCAAAGGTTTAGCGTAAAACAAAAGCGATTGATATCGAATGGACGAACTCGATTGACATCGAAGCCTTTTCTTGGGAGCAAGCAATGCGAACTGATGTGAAGACCGCAGAAGACTTCATGCGCCGAAAACTGGTCACGTTGAAGGCAGATACCAACATCATCGACGGTGTTGCACGTCTGCTGAAAGACAACATTTCTGGCGCGCCGGTGGTCGACGACGACGGTGTTTACCAAGGTGTGTTTTCTGAAAAGTGCTGCATGAACGCACTCACCGTAGCGGTAGAGATTGCGGTCCAGGCGGGCATGCACGTGGAACGTGCACGCGAGTTCATGACGGCAAATCTGATTACGCTCAAGCCGGAAGTCGATGTCTTTGAGGCGATTGACCATATCTTGGCCAAGCGGATTTCCGGCGCGCCGGTATTGGATGCGGATGGGAATTTCGAGGGCATCTTTTCTGAAAAAACGGCCATGCACGTTTTGATCTCGGCGGCCTACGACCACCTGCCCGGTACCAACGTCGGTGCTTACATGAACACCGATCGCAATCGCATTATCTCCGAAGACAGTTCATTGCTGGAGGTGGCCCATAAATTCCAACAGACACCGTATCGCCGTCTGCCGATCTTGATCGGCAAGAAACTTGCCGGACAGATTAGCCGCCGGGATGTGCTGAGAGCCGAACACCGGCTGTCCAAAGCGATTGCTGAAAAAGCCACCGGCGATCAAGCGGACCCGAAAATGCAAGACACTTCTTCAGCCCAGGTCGGCCAGTACATGGACCGCGAGGCAAAGACAATCACACCCAACATTGACATCCTTGGCATCGCACAGATTTTTCTGAACTCACCCTATCGGCGGCTCCCCGTCGTCCAAAACGGGAAGCTGGTCGGCCAGGTCAGCCGTCGTGACCTGTTGGAGGCGGCAGCGGATTTGCTGCGGCCAAAGAGGGAGCGCCATCAGGCTGAAACGCTGTATATCAGCACCTTGTCTGACACCCGGCCACCATCACTGCAGTGAGCAAAAAGGCTCACAGTCGTCACTCGCTTCGCGGGCGAATACTGCCGGCACGCGTGGCTCGCGCCCCCAGCGGGCAGTAGCGTGCTACCCGCTGGGAGCCGGGCCGGGCCGACAATTCCACGCCGCATCACTGTTACTTTGCGTTGGCAGGAGGGCTTTTGCCGATCCTCAGCCCCTCGCGGGATTAGGCAAAAACCTCTCGGCAATTCCTCGCCGTTGGCGCAGGCTTGACTGCGAGGCCGTGTTATACTCCTGGTTACGCCTTATCGGACTCTACTCGCTTTTCGTTTCCCGATGACCTCGTCCAACGGCAAACACGAGTTACTGGACCCTCCCGAAAACCCTGGTGAATTAGGGTCGCTTGGTTCGTATCGCGTCATCAGTGAACTCGGACGAGGTGGGATGGGGTTTGTCTTTCGCGCCGAAGACAAGCGGTTGAAACGCACCGTCGCGTTGAAAGTGATGAATAAGAAAGTCGCTGCGACGCCGCACAGTCGGTCGCGATTCATCAGCGAAGCCCGCGCGATGGCAGCCGTCCATCACGACAACGTGGCCACAATCTTCGAGGTGGGCGAATATTCCGGCACGCCTTTCATGGCAATGGAAATGCTGAAAGGGAAAACGCTGGAAGAATACAAGCTCAATAAAGAACGTCCGAGCTACGAACAAATCATACGCTTTGCCAAGGAAACGGCCCAAGGGCTTGCCGCCGCTCACGCACAAGGAATCGTGCATCGCGACATCAAACCCGCAAATATCTGGGTCGAGCAGGATAGCGAACGGATCAAAATTTTGGATTTCGGTCTCGCGCTGGCCCAAACGCCGGTCGACCAGCTAGCCGGACGCGGCTCGGTGGTCGGAACACCCGGCTATCTTTCGCCTGAGCAAGCACGCACCGAACCTCTGGATGACCGCAGCGACTTGTATAGTCTGGGTGTCGTCCTGTACGAACTGGCGACCGGCAAACTGCCGCTGCGGTCCAGCACTGTTGCCGGACAATTGATCGCAATCCTGGCGCATAAGCCGCAGCCAATTCGAGAAGTCAATGAAAGTATTCCGCAACCGTTAGCAGATCTGATTCACAAGCTGCTGAGGAAAGAACCGCGGAATCGCATTCGCTCTGCAAAGCAGTTGGTCGAAGAACTGAAAAGGGTCGAAGTCGAGTGTGAATCGAAATCGGAAGTCGCACTGGCAATCAACAAACTGCAGATGGGATTGAAGGAAGTCGTCAGCAAGAAAGACAACGGTCACGCTACGCTTGATGGGCCGGCCGCCGTCCTCGCCGCGGCGCCCGCCGCCGATCCCTTTGCTGCTTTGCCCGATGCACCGGCGACAGCATTGCCGGCGGATCCTCTCGCCGTGACCCTGCCAGGCTCCAACGTAGGCATGGGATCGAGTCCGTCGCTGGCACGCCCGCAGGCGGCGAAGGGAGTCAAGAAAAAAGCAGCGCCATCCTCGCCGCTGGTGAAGTACTGGCCGATCGCGGCGGGGATTGCCACCGTTGTTCTGATTGTTCCTGTATTGATTTATGCATTCTCCGGGTCCGGCCCCCAAGCCAACCAGGTCATTGCACCGAACAATGTCGTGAATGTGGAGCCAGAAAAACCTCAGAATCAACAGCCTCCTAAGCCAACACCCAACGCCCAAAAACCAAAGCCCGATAAGAGTCAGTCACAAAAAGACAAGCCGAAGGCGAAGCCTGCGCAGCAGCAGAAAACAGACAATCAGCAACGACCAACAACGCCGAAACCGGCAACCAACACCCTTGCCGCCAACACCAAGCAGGTGCAGCCAAGACCGAACGTTCCGCCTCAGGGGTCCTCAACGCCTCAACCTAAGCCGCAACCACAGCCGCAACCACGCCCACAGGCACAATCATCACCCGAGATGGTCGCCGTTTCCACACAGCAAAACCGGGGGCCGATTCCGGTCGATACCGATCCTCCTGATCCGGCGCCAGAAACGTCACCTCCCAGCCAAGTCATCACGATCAGCAGCAGCGAAGGAAACGGAGCCGACTCGACCGTCAAACGAGGTGGCAGCATGCGCGACACGCTGGGTATGAAACCCAGCTTGGCGATTCAGACCCGGGGCAAAAAGGAAATTCAGCACGCATACATTCGCTTTGATCTGGCCAGTTTGTCTCCCGAGACCCCACCAGCCGGTGGCCGGGGCAATCGGCCCGATGGAGGCAGACAAAAGTCGAAAGAACGCCAAATCGGAAAAGTTGAATTGATTTTGCATAGCGTTGACGCTGATGCCGCCGGTGCGACCATCCGCGTCTATGGTGCCAATAACCCGAATTCCGAACGTTGGCTCGAGGAAGGGCCGTTTGCACTTTCTTGGACCAAGTCATTCTCCGATGCGGGACTCGAATCATTGCCGTTGTTGGCCGATGTACCCAAGGTCAATCTGCAAGGCGATGTGGTCAAAATATCGAGTGCTGAGCTTGCCGACTTTGTCCGCTCCACTCCGCTAAGCACCGTGACCCTGATTCTGGCCGGCGGCAAAGGCAACCTGCCGATTCAATTCGTCAGCCGCGACGGCGAAGTCAGCAAAGCACCCGCACTCACGGTCGAGATTCCGGGGCCGTAGTTGCTTAGCCGCACCCATCATGCCGACCGAAATTGAACTTCGCTACGGCCGTGGCTTTCACACGGTGAAAATACCTGACGCCGCCGATGTGACGGTGATTCGCAAACCGGCGATGCCCGTCATTGATGATCCGCATCAGGCAGTCCGGAATGCGCTGATGGATTGTATTGATTCCCCCTCGCTGTCCAGCGTTGCTTGCCAAGGGCAGTCGGCATGTATCGCCATCTGTGATATCACTCGCCCCGTCCCCAACCAGCTGTTCCTCCGTCCCATCATCCAGACACTGCTGGACGCCGGCATCGCTGCCGATGCGATCACGGTGATCGTGGCGACGGGGCTGCACCGGCCCAACGAAGGCCCGGAGTTGGCCGAACTGGTAGGCGACCCCTGGGTGCTTCGTACCGTCAACGTGCTCAATCATTTCGCTCGCCGTGACGAGGATCATATTCACTTGGGCAAGACCAGCACTCGCGGCACCGTGGTACGTTTGGATCGCAGATTCGCCCAGGCCGATATTCGCATCGCCACTGGCCTGGTCGAGCCACATTTCATGGCGGGCTACTCAGGCGGTCGCAAAGTCATCGCACCCGGCTTGGCCCATGCGGAAACAATCACGACGTTCCACAGTGCACGGTTCATGGCCGACCCGGCGGCACGCAATTGCAATTTCAACGGCAATCCGCTCCACGAAGAACAACTCCAGATCGTTGAGATGCTCGGCGGCGCCTTGGCGTTGAACACGGTCATCGACGAAGATCGCAATCTGTCTTTTGTTAACTTCGGAGAAATCGTGGGCAGCCACAGTGAAGCGGTCGATTTCGTCCGTCAGTATTGCGAAATCCCCGTGACGCGAAAGTTTTCTACGGTGGTGACTAGTTCCGCCGGAGATCCGCTGGACAAGACGTACTATCAAACCGTCAAAGGGATGGTCGGCGCCATGGGAATTCTCCGCACCGGCGGCGATTTGATCATCGCCTCGGCATGCAGCGAAGGTATGGGATCGAGCGAATTTGTGGACTCGCAAAGAAGACTCGTCGGCAGCGGCCCGCGAGCTTTTGTGGATCAGATCATGAACAAGTCCCACGCGGACATCGATGAGTGGCAAACACAGATGCAACTAAAACCACAATCGATCGGCAACGTGTACCTGTTCAGTGAAGGCCTATCCGCGGACGATCGCGCTCTGACGGGCGTTACAGTGATCGAATCGATTGACGAGGCAATCAAGCAAAGCTTGACTCGGCAGGGCGATGGGGCGATTGCGGTCATCCCCGAAGGCCCTTATGTCGTGCCCGTCTGCGATGTCGTTGGTTTGTCGTAGCGGACGCCGCAAGACTTCCGCCCGCTTCCCAGATCAGAATTCTCCCGAAACCCGCAACGACATTGTGTCTACATCATTCTCAAGAATGCTGCAGCTTGCAAGCAAGCCATGCGATCGGCGAAATCGCTTTGCCATGATCCGCACTCGGATCCTTCCGTAGTCAGTGCCAATCCGCGCCGCACTCAAAACATTGTCTGGACTTTGGCGTTCGCAACTCTGCTCCACATTTTGGACACTGTGCCGCGCGACTGCCCAACAACCCTCGGGAATCGAGAAGTGCGATGCGTTCCGCTCCGACACAGGCTTTTAAGTCAGCGTATGGATCAAATCCATGATCGTCGATCGCCACCACCACGAAATCATCGGTCGTATCAAGCAGGCCCGACCAATCCAGTAAGTTCAATCGTTTTGCAACGCGGTGCATCGTCCTGCGGACGGGAAGCAGCATATCTTCCTCTGACCGGCCATCGCCCCAGTCTTTGGTAAGTACGCGATAAATCACGCCGCAATTTTCCTGCAAACCGCGTGCTTCACAACAACATCCGGGACATAGTGCATAAGTATCCAAAAGACCCGGATTCCAAACGATTTCCACAGCATGTGGTTCCGTGTCCAGCATCTCCTTCCTGAGACTTTCGAGCCCAACAACCAAATTTGGTCGATAGTCAATCACAGACGTATCGTGATAGACAAGGAAAAGACAGTAGGCTTTCTGCTTGACTGCCATCGCCTTGACCATGCTGGGGATGATTTCTACCAGCGTCTCTTCAAGCCCGCTTAGCAGCTGCGTCAAGTTGTTGACGGAATCAGGCATCGTTGTCAGTTTGTTGGAGTTACCGAACTGA
>JBFJVZ010000033.1:0-29515 GCA_041623895.1 Pirellulaceae bacterium
CAGTTTGGCGAGCATCTGTTGCGTTCCATAGCCGGGCACACCGTAGTTATAAGCGTGATACTTTGGCAACGACGCCGCGAATTGAGACGGAATCGTTTGATCGTCATTGGATCCTTCGCCGAACAAGAAAGAACAACCAAAGAAGACGGCGTAATCCTTCACTTTCGCCGGCTCGGGAATGGTCGTTGTTCGCCGTCCCGCCCCGTCGTTGCTGTAGCGCACGTCCCAAACGGTTTGCTCATCAATGATCAAATGGCTGCGCACATCGGCATCCGGAACCAGGGCCGTGCCCAGTGTTTTATCCCAGCGAGTAAACTTGCCGGGATCCAAGTATCCGCCCTGGTGAACTTTTCTCGGACCCCCCGGCTGGGCACGGTTACGCAGGTAACTGACGCCTTCAACGGCAAGCAATAAAACTAGCGTGACCAATGCGAGTCCCGTTGCCGCCAGTGCGCCTTTGAACCATTTCCTGGCAATCAGTCTTCGCAGTCGGGCCGCGCCGTCAAACGATCTGGACGGAATCATGATTGCCAGCGTCAATCCGTTGACCACGAGATTGAATAGCGAAACCGTCAGGAAACGCCCCTGAGAAAAACTGTGCTCAGATGGAATCGTAAAAAACAGAATGGGGCACAGTATCAGGGCAATCACATACAGAGCTTTCCAATTACGCAGATCTGCGAGTTGCCATCTGCCTGCATCCAGTGCATTGATCGTGTGGTACCAGGTCGCAAAGCCCACGACCGCAAGCAACGCGCCGATTGGAATTTGCGCAGCAAAGGGGTGCCGCTCGTGCGTCCATGCGTCCCAAGCGAGACCAATTCGCAAAGCGACCACGTTGATCGCAATCATTGCCAAGCTGTGAATAAGTAAGGGCACGGTTCGCAGCGTCAGTTAGCAGTCGACAGTCGGGAAAAGCCCGATAGCCGGGAAACGCTTGTCCCCTTTTCCAACAGGAAAAGCCTCAAAGCTGGCGACTGCCAACTCTCTACTTTCTTAGAACAACGTGTAGATGAAAGGTGCGGCGGCCGACCCGGACAGCAGCAGCAACGCGCCCATCAATAACATCACAATCAGAATCGGCGCGAGCCACCACTTCTTGTTCGTCTTCAGGAAGTCAATCAGCTCGCCAATCAGCGATTGTTGCGACGCTTCATCGGCAATTTTTGAGAATTCGTTTTCGTTATCAATCTGATTCATTGTCATAAATCCAGTAGAAGCCGGTTACGGAATTTCCGGCCATGATCAAAACTGCTTGAGGTAACGGCGTGGATCTTGTTGTTGTGTTTTTTCGGTCCAATAGCTCTCTGCATCAGGTTTCTTTAATTGCAGTGGGTCATGACCGAACGCACGGAGCAGCATGCCAAGCGGAGTGAATACAAGGCAAAATACCAGGAACAAAAGAAGCTGCGAAACAACCCAGCCAATCGGAAAGGCCAGGATCATCCAAGTGACGAAGATCGGTTTCAGTAGCCGTGGAAATACAAAGCCTGGTAAGCCGATCACAAAGGCAATTCCAAGCCAGATCCACGGCCACGTTTCCGTGCCTTGGTACTCCGAATAGCAACCGATGGCACCAAAAAATAGAATCCAGATTGCGGCAAACTGCCGAAGTGTTTTGGTGTCCGGGTTCCGCGGGATGTCAGAGAACTTCATGTAAAGAGTCGTCGGTTGGCAGTCGTCAGTTAGTTGGGTGACTGTTTGACGTTGCTGCGGATGGAGCGGATGAGTCCGTTAATCATGGCTGCGATTTCTTTTGTTTTGCTGCGCCAAAATTCGGCGACGTCATTGGCGATAAAGTTGACCTTTGCTCCCACGATTGCCTGAGTGCGAACTTCGCCACAGGATGCTCTGGCATAATCTAGGAACTTGCATTGATCAGCGGCCGTACTGCGTTCCATTCCTTCGGCGATGTTGGATGGACTGCCAACTGACTACTGCCAACTGACTACTTTTTACTCCATCTTCAGTCGAGTGCGAATTGTGCCAAATGCTGTTCTCGTTCTTTGGCGGATTGTGATGTTTCGTTGTCCGTCTTTAACAACAGGCAATTCTCCAGTACTAACACGTCCATTTCGGTGGCCATGAAGCATTTGTAGGCGTCCGCGGGTGTGCACACGATCGGCTCGCCGCGGACATTGAAACTGGTGTTCACTAGCACCGGACAGCCGGTGGCAGCCAGGAAACCATCAAGCAAGCGATGCAGTTTCGGATTGCGAATGTTGTCAACGGTTTGCAACCTTGCTGAGTAATCAACATGCGTGATCGCGGGGACTTCGCTGCGGGGAATATTCACACGCGCGCGCAAGTCATTGGCTTGCTCGAGCGTTTTTCGCTGCTGCTCCGTCAACGTGGTGCGTTTTTCGTCGGCTACCGGGGCAACGATCAGCATGTAGGGGCTATCATGCTGCGGGTCGATGGCAAACCACTCGGAAGCTTTCTCGCGCATCACGATCGGAGCGAAGGGTCGAAAGCTTTCACGATACTTGATCTTCAAGTTCATCACCGATTGCATCTTGGGTGATCTGGCATCACCGATGATGCTGCGGGCTCCCAAGGCCCGCGGGCCGTATTCCATTCGCCCTTGGAACCAACCCACCACCTTGTCCTCTGTCAGCAATTGGACGACGCGATCGATCAGCTGCTGATCATCTTCATAAGCTGTGTAGTTAACTCCGGTTTCTTCCAGGAATTCCATCACCTGCTGATTGCTGAACCCGGGACCGACCAGACTACCCTGTTGCGAGTCGGTGATCGTGGCGACCTCGCGTGGTTTGTTCAGCAATTGATGCCAAACGAAAATCGCTCCGCCCACCGCGCCGCCGGCATCGCCCGCCGCAGGTTGCACCCAAATGTTTTCAAAGGGTCCTTCACGAAGCAATCGACCGTTGGCCACACAGTTCAAGGCAACACCGCCGGCGAGAACCAAATTCTTCATGCCGGTGGAAGCGTGAATATGTTGGGCCGCGGCGAGCACGATTTCTTCGGTGACGACCTGCACGCTGGCGGCCATGTCCATATGTTTTTGCTGGAGATCAGTTTCCGGTTTTCTCGGTGCCATGCCGAACAGCTTGCTAAAGCGATCATTGGTCATGGTCAGACCCTGGCAGTAATTGAAATACTGCATGTCCATCCAGAAACTGCCATCGGCTTTGATGTTGATCAAGTGCTCGCGGATCTTGTCGGCGTAGACCGGTTTTCCGTAGGGAGCCAGGCCCATCAATTTGTACTCGCCGCTGTTGACCTTGAAGCCACAGTGATAGGTAAAGGCGGAGTACAGTAGGCCCAGCGAATGCGGAAATGAAATCTCACCCTTCAGCTCGATCTTGTTGGCGCGACCGACGCCCCAGGCCGTCGTGCACCATTCACCGACACCGTCCAGCGTCAAGATTGCCGCTTCCTGAAACGGGCTGGGGAAGAAAGCGCTGGCGGCGTGACTTTCGTGATGCTCGGTGAACACCAACTTGGCCTTGGTGGCTCCCTCCATCGCTTTGCGAATATCGCGGCTGATGAACAGTTTTTCTTTCAACCACACGGGAATCGCCATCACGAAGCTGCGAAAACCGGTGGGGGCAAACGCCAAATACGTTTCCAGCAACCGCTCAAATTTCACGAACGGTTTCTCATAGAACACGATGTAATCCAAGTCAGCCGCTGAGATTCCGCCTTCCTGCAGGCAATACTCGATCGCCTTGGTAGGGAAATTCGGATCGTGTTTCTTGCGTGTGAATCTTTCCTCCTGCGCAGCAGCGACGATACGGCCATCGACGACCAGAGCCGCCGCGCTATCGTGGTAGAATGCAGAGATTCCGAGAATGGTAGTCATGAGAGCAAGGAGCTAGTGCTGCTTCAAGTTAGTTTTTGTGTGCCGCGAAAAGGGGTCAGACCCGGGTCTGACCCCCTTTCGCTCGTTACCCACAAGTTCAATGTGGAAGCAGCACTAGTTGGTAGTAGTCAGTTGGCAGTATGTCTACTTTATTCCGACGACTGACGACGGTTTACTTTCTTCTCGTGCCTGATCGATCACTTTTTGCAGGCAAGCAATATGTCGATCAATGTTATAGTGTTCGCGGATGTGTTGCCTTGCATTATTCCCCATCGATCGGCACAAATCAGGATCGCTCAGCAATCGGCACATTCGATTTGCCATGGAGTCGATATCCCGTTCTTCGACCAAAAAACCGGTTTCGCCTTCGATCACCGAATGTACGATTCCCGCATGCCGCGTGGAGACAACAGGTAAGCCGGCCGCTTGTGCTTCCAGGATCGAGTTGGGCATGCCTTCGCAGTCACCGTAGGATGTGGTTACCGAATGTTGGACGAACGCGCAAGCCTGTCCAAAACGCGGCAGCACTTGTTCGTGTGGCAGGGCACCAGTGAACTCGACTCGCGATTCCAGCTTCCAGGTTTTGACCAGGCTCTTACAGGCTTCCAGCAGTGGCCCATCGCCGACCATGACTAGCGAGGCCAGGGAGTCTCGCTCGGCAACCTGTTTGAACGCCATCAAGGTCAAGTAGGGAGCTTTGATATCCGCAAAGCGACCGACTGCCAGCAGCGTTTTTCGGTAGTCGGGATCGACGTCGTAAAAGTATTCGCGGGCACCGTACGGGTTGTAAACGATCTTTGCTTCATCGGCCCCCATGTTCACCAGTGCCTCGGTCATCAGGTGTGACACGCTCAGTAACCGATACGCATAATCGAACATCGCCCGGTATCGCTCCAAGTACGGTTCCAGGCGAATTCCGTGATGAGCGTCGTGTCCGTGAAAATGAACCACAAGCGGCAGGTTTAGCTGTTTGGCGATCGGTGTGATGTCGGCGCCATTGAAACCGTACTCCGCCAGAATCACATCGATGTTCTTGTCGCGCACAAAGCCCGACATGTAGTCCAGCGCCCGTTCATCTGACATTTCGTGCCTGGTCACGACGCGGTCGTAGATGAATTGAGGTAACGCTCGTTTTAGTTTTGCGACCAGCGGTCGACGACTGTGAAAGTAGCGGAGCGTCCGTCCATCACATTGATACTCGGGGTAATGGTTGTACAGAACGACGTTGCCACCACGCAGCCGTTCGACGTGTGCGCGAATGAAGGTTTCGCTCAGCTCCGGCTTGGAGCCTTTGATGATGCAGATCGTGCTCATGAAGTAATCGGTTCGCTCAGCGAGAGCCTAATCGCCGGCCTGGAGTTTCTTATTGGGCAACAAGGAATTCAGCCATGTGGGCAGCAAAGATGGACTGCTCGTGAGAGGTGGCTCCCTGCGGTGCACCGAAATTCGTTCGACAGCCTCAAAAACTTTCTCCTGTGATTGCCGAACCGCGACTTCACCTTGCCGGCGCTGGGGTGTCAAGATCGCACAACCCAGGCCCGACCACATCGATCCGGCTTCGGCCGTGTCATAGCTGCTGGCTGCATACAGCCCCGGGATGAAATCTATGTCGACCGATTGAACGAAGGGACATGCCTCCCAGGCAGCGGTAAGCATGCCGCGGCGACAGTTTGGGTTGAAGCTATCGTGCATCAGGATCACCATCGGTTGCCGCGGCTGGATCTGAAGGATCAGGTTCACATCGCTGCGGACGCCGGTCTCGGAATGGTCGCCATCGACGAGGACAAATTCGGGACTCTGCTGTTTTGTGTTCAAATCATCGATGATGGCCGGCAAAGTTTCCCGCGAGTCTCCTGAGATGAATTCGACGTTGGGAAAGCGGCTGCCAAGTGTGTTTTTCAGCTCCGCATCGAGGTCAAGTGAGAGAACGCGATCCGAGTAATCCGCAATGACCTGCAGTGAACCGCCTTTATGCGTGCCGATTTCGATCGCTAAACTTGGTGTCAGTGACTTGAGAATCTGCACCATGATCAAACGCTCGCAGCGGGTCATTTGCCAGTGCAAATCGTATTTTCCGTCGTCAATCAGGTCATCGATATTCATGATGGCTTTGGCCTAGGGCTGCTTCGAGGTCAGTTCTTGTGTGCCTTTTGCTCGTTCACGTTCTTGCGGGTCGCAGTCAGCGAGCGTTTGACTCGGCCCGCCAGCAGGCGAGATGATTGATAAAGCGACGTTGCCATCCCGTGATTCAGCGGCCGGGGATCCTCCGCCGCCAGGGCTGGATGAACGGGAGGCAGCTTGAATCGTCGCGGAAGGCGAATTGGTTTGGAGTTTGGCGATCCTGGGGCCAAGTCATGCAACAAGCTCGCCCATTGCTGCGTGCACACGTCCACGGAATTCTCTGTCTCGATTCGCTTTCGCGCAGCTTCCGACAGTCGTTGCCAGAGCGCGGGATCGTTTTGCAATCGCCGGATTGCATCAATGAATCCGTCACCGCGGTCATCAACGACAAGTCCCGTGACCCCGTTTTCGACAAGTTCAGGAATCCCGCTTCGCATCTTCAGACACACTGGCACCGCGCCGCAGGCCATCGCTTCCAGAATCGCGATCGGCAACCCTTCGTAGTCGGATAGCAGCACAATCACGTCGACATTCAGCAGCCGATTTTGGATTTCGTGACTATCGACGCGGCCGGCAAACTGAACCGCTAATCCTTGACCTTCAGTGGCCAAGATTGTTTCGACATTGCCGCGGTCCGGTCCGTCGCCAAAGATTACCGCCGTTGTTGCGGGAATCTCTTTGACCATTCGGCAAAACGCGCGCGCCACGTCGGAAATACGTTTCTGTTCTTCGGCAAGCCGACCCACGTAGGCAACACGCAACTGTGACGTGTCCCGCTGAACCCGCTGATTGGGCACGGGAACACCGTAGGGAATTCGCCGGACTGACGTGCTGGGGGCGTTTCTTGATTGCACCTGCGATTGCAGAAGACGAGAAACAACGACCAGCGTCGAAACCGCATAACGTGAATCGCCAAACACGAACTCGTCTTGAACCCCGCGGTAAAACGCGTCATCGGAATGCAAAACACCGACCGTCGGGATGCCGGCCGCGCGTGCCCAGCGACCCGCAAGCAGTGCCGGAACGACCAGGTTGGGGACAAAAACGTCGGGCCGCCTTTCAATCAGTTGCTGCAAAATCCAGGTGATTCGCGCCGGGCTGTCATCTCGGCAAACGATATCGGAGCAGCGGATGCCCTGATCACGAAGCCCCTCGAGCACAGGACCCGATCGACCCCAACAGAGGACCAGGCAGTGAGGCTCGATTCCATGCTCAACCATGGCCGGCAGCAACCGCAGAATCCAAGACGACGGCCCACCCACGTTGTGCGGAGAATCGTAGACGCAAAAGGTGGCCTTTGTCGTGTGGCCTGACATCATCCCTGATAGATGCGATCAAGTTGTTGGGCAACCGCACGCCAATCAAATTCGTCGACGATTCGTTGGCGAGCCTGGTCCAAGGGAAGCTCAGTTCTCAAAGCACGCCTCGTTTGCTCGACCAGATCGTCAAGATTGCCGGCTTCGTAAATGTACCCGAATCTTCCGCCAGCGACTGCTTCGACGCAGCCCGCGTCCCCGGTGACCACGATTGGTTTCCGTAGCGTCATGCCTTCCAAAGCAAGCGTGGGCATTCCTTCGCGAAGGCTCGTAATCACTACCGCCCGGCAACCGGCGACCGCGTCCAGCACTTCGCAATGGGGCAGCGCAGCGAACACCAAAAGGTTGCTTGGCGGTTGGACATCCCAATCGCGCGCCAACGCGGCTACGGATAGACCGTCACCGATCATCACGAAAGTGTGATCCGACATCTGCTGTGCCAGGCGAACGAATTCTGACGGGTTTTTGACCGGATCGTTTCTGCCCACATACAAGATGTAATCGTCAAGATGGTAGTTGCGGCTAAAACGATCGGCGTCAGCGGCATCGCACAAGCCCACATCAACGCCGTTGGGTATGTACTCGGTTTCAATTCCGTGTTGCTCTCGCAAATAAGTCTGCTGCCATTTTGATACCGAGATTCTGACATCGGCATCAGGCGCCTCGGTCAAAATCACTTCGTTGACCTCTTGCTGCCACGGTTCCAATTCCCCGCGGGCAAATTCGGGGAAGTACAGATTGTGGTACGTATGGATCCAACGAATACCATTCTTTTGGTGCTTGCGGCACCACCGCACAAACCAAGGAAACACGTGCGAATGAGCAACCTGAATCCCGCTCGCGGGAAAATCAAAAAACGCTTTGCGGCAAGTCGTTTTCAAGTCGTATGGCTTCAGCCCCGCTGCCATCAATTGGTCGGGCGGCGCCAAGGCGACATTCAAGTGTGAGTGTTTCTGAATTGCCAGCAAGTGTCCGCGGACGCCGCCATATTCGGCAAAATTCGCACCCAACAGAACAGCTGGCGGATCTTGTTGGAGCTGTTTCAACCAGGCTTCGAACTTCTCGACTTTTCGCCTGGTATTTTTGGCGTGCCGCCACATGGACCACTCATGAAGAGCTCGTTGGCGGTAACCCTCAAGTCGTTTGGTGATCCCCAAATCGATGTCCTGCGCCCGATTGCTCATTACACGACGTTTCCACGCCGCCACTTGCCAAATTCAAAACGCGCTCGTCCCACTCGATGCTGCAAGTTGCGAAGCGTTTGCTGGATCGCAAAACCCGTAGCATTCATTCCGGTAACATATTTCTCGTACAGGTCTGCGGGCTCCGCGGATAGCCTGCAGATTTCACGGGCCAGCCGTTTTGCCACGTGATCGAAATGCTTGATCGCGTCGGCATCACCGTTAAATCGATTCGCGAACGCCTGCCGTAATCGCCGCACCTGGGCACAAAACGTTTTTGGCGTTGGAGGATTAGCAAATGGCAGGTTCATCAGCAGGCGATGTTGGATCTCCAGAAACTCGTCACTGACATCGATGTCAACAATGTCTCGCCAACCGCGTTTCAGCGCCAGCCGCCGATAGTGTTCCATGTTGTCGGCTTGTGTGGCCGTGACGCGATGATCGTGCTGGCGATGGCTGGTCAACACATCCGGCAACAACTCGACGCGGTGGCCGCCGGCCAGGCAACGCAGCCACAAGTCGTAGTCTTGCGCCCGGGTGAATTGTTCGTCATAGCCGCCGAGCCCCAGGATGACTTTGCGGCGAAACATCACGCTGCTGTGGGTTATCGAATTGAAGAAGAACAATTGTGCCGCAAGCGCGCCGTGCGAAAAGGTCTCCGTCACTCCGTGTTGCTGCCCGCTGGCATCGATCAATTGGGCAACCGAACCGACAACCGCACAAGATTGCTGATGGTTAAGATACTCCGCCTGCCTGGCAAGCCGCCCCGGCAAGGCCAGATCGTCAGCGTCGATGCGGGCGACGAACTCGCCCTTGGCTAAAGTGATCCCCTGGTTCAGGGATCGAGTTAATCCGAAATTGGACGTGTTGACGTGGACTTTCACACGGCCGTCCTGCTTGCTGCATTGCTCGAGAATCTGTCGCGATTGATCCGTGGAAGCATCGTCAAAAACCAAGAACTCGAAATCGGAAAACTCCTGATTGAGGACCGATTGTACGGCTTGCTCTAGATATCGCTGGCCGTTGTACACCGACATCAAGACACTGACGGCGGGCACGCGATCGGTCATTTCGGCTCCAGGCGGGACCAGATTTCGCCCCAGCGGTATTCAGCGTGGGCGACCTTCAATCCAGCAGCGTCCATTTCCGCCGCAAAGGATTCCGGCGAAAACTCAATGTAGTGCTCCGGGTCCAAGCGATAGTCAAAGCCCAGTTCATCCATCAGCGGTACGCGCCAATCGCGCTGATACATGGGGACGCGGATCAAGAACTGGCGAGGTGGGTTGAGCGAACGTTGTCAACAAAGAACGTGTGGTACTGCATGTGTCGATGTTGGGTGTGAACACCGTCGTCGTACTTGATCGCCTGCTCGCCTTCCAGTTCGTAAACGCGCTTATCAAAGTCAAAAGCGGTGTTCAGGGCTTCCGAAGGAGACTGTCGATCGATTTGATCTCGCAGCGTCTTGATCACGAAATAGCTGAATTCATCGGTTCGTGAACTCGCCACCATCTCGACCGCGGCGACTCGGATCGGTCCGTCTACTTGAGTCGCCTGACCACTTTGGTTACCAAGCGGCCAAGTCGCCCGTGAACCCAACCCGCTACACCCTTATCAGTGTGCGGCGTCGGTCGCTGGGCGACCTCGCTGATTGCATCCAGATACTGATCTGCGCAGTGGATAAACGGGTAATCTTTCGCGTGTTGTCGTGCCAGCTGCTTGAATTTCAGAAACTCGTTGACCGCCAATTCAATTTTTTTCCTCAGCTTTTCCGCATCGAAGTCTTGATAGCGCTGAAATATTCGTTCGCCCGCGGGGGCCAGCAACTCACGTGAGAAAGGCAACAATTCCGACATGGATCCGCTCTCGAAACCGACGACGGGAATGCCGCTTGAGATCGCTTCGATGACTGAATTCGGACAGGGCGGGTTGAGATGCGAATACAGAAAAATGTCGGCCTGCCGCAGAAGTGCAGCCGTCTCAGCTACCGATTTCTTGCCTTCGCTGACGATATAGTCACGCTTCAGCCAGGGCAGCAAGTCGGCTTGGACGGGGCCGACAACGTGCAGGCGAAAATGTTTTTCAATCGTTAGTTTATCGAGCGCCGTGACCAGCGGCTCGATCATCGCACGGTCTCGAAAGTTGCCTGTGGTGATGAATTGCACGGAATCCGATAGCTCACGGTCCCCGTCGTTTGGATAGAACAGATCAAAGTCAGCGCCGTTGAGAATGATCCGGTATTCCGAACTCGGTTTCTCTCCAAACATTTCAAAACATTGCTTGCGGCAATAATCGCTTTGAAAGATCACCAGGTCTGCATATCGATCGTAAATTTCCTTGATGGGCCTATTCAGACCTCGGTGTGAATCGCCGTGTTTCTCGGGGTACCAGATGCCATCCAAGCGGACGATGAAGCGTCTTCCCTGTGCACGCCCATGTCGCAGCATTTCAAGCTCATACTCAATTGGAAACAGCATTAAGTCACAGTCCTGGAATGACTGACATAGCGAGATGCCGCGTCGATCTAGTTCTCGTTTCAGGTTTCCCATGAACGTGTGCGGGCCGCCAATGCCCTTCCAATCGTCAAAGGGTATGTACACGCTGTTTAGCTTGGGAAACGGGGCCGTCAAATCCACGACAGGTCGATGTTTTGTATTCTTTTTTCTGCAATTAACTCAACTAGTCGGCCATGCGCAGGCCGAAGTTCAGGAATCTTCGTTTCGTGAGTTTCGACGACGATATGTTCAATCTTTGCATAGGCTCCGGTGTTGATCAGTTTTGTTAGCGTCGCATATTCTGCACCTTCGATGTCCATTTTTAGCAACGTGATCGAAGTCTTCAGGTCCAGAACGAACTGTGACAGATCGATTGCCTCGACATCAACAAACGTCTTTGGATCAACATTATTCTTTTCTTCAATGATCGACGAACCGGTGGACCAAACCACCTGGTCCTGCTGCGCGTGTTCATGAAGATACAGTCGAATCACGGTCGTTCGATCCAGCACGGCTTTCTGAAAGCACGTGACATTCTGTACCGACTGAAATCGATCCCGCAAGCGGTTGAATGCATAGGGGTTTGGCTCAAAAGAGTAAACCGTTGCCCGTAAGTCGGCAAAAGCTTGAGTCACCACGCCAACATTGGCACCGCAATCAATCATGATGTTGTCGGGGCCGATTTCGATGTGGCTGAGCAATTCGTTAAGACGACTGTTGAGATCCATGTGCAGAAAGGCGGTTTGGGGGTTCTGTTGTTTCCGGCACCGGGGTGTCATCGATTTCAGGCCCACTGAAACCAGGCTGGCAGCGACACCTGGCTTAGATTCTTGTTTTTCTTGCCTTTTGATGGCCGCCACGGTCCATACACACCGACGCGTTCGGCTCGGCTTAGAAACGCGGCCCACCAGGCCAGCGTGCTGTGCTCAAAGAGAATCTGGTTGAAGGAACGGATGAAGTTGAAATCGCCAGCGACGCTCTGCCTGCAGCGGACGCCGGGCGAATAGGTTGCAAAGGCTTCCACGAGTTGATTGACGTAGTCGACCGCCTGATCGATCGAAGCAATTCCGATCTCCGTGCCGATGATTTGCTCGCCGCCGAAACCACCGACGTGGAATTTCATCTTACGCAGGTCGGCAGCCGTCACCGCTTTCCAGCATTGCAGGTCGGTAACGATGTGCAACTGGTCAAATGCGAACGACTCGATGGCCCTCTGGTAGCTCTCGATTCGTTCCGTTACAGGTCGAACGTAGGACTCATGGTAGAACAGCCGGTCCCCCAGACGCAGGTGAAACACCAGGTCGCGCCCGTTTGCCTGCGACGGTACCGTTGGAAACCAAGCCCCGATCTGATCCTGGTAAGGAAGGTAGACGCGATAGTCTTCGAAGTATCCGGAGATCGCCACGTTTTCCTCGATTCTCTGCCCTGATGTCAGAAGTTGTGTGTCAGCGTCACCGAGTTGTCGAGTTGTGTCCTGGAGCGAATGGTGCGTCAACGAAATCCCTAGTTCGCCAAACGTATCAATCGAGTAGGCGGGCGCGATGCTATGGTCAACGCACATTTCCATGCCGTGTTGTTCCGCGAACAAACGCGAAAAGGCATACTGAAACACGTTGTTGCCAAATCCATTGGTGAATCTGGCCACCGCTTTGTATCGAATTTTCGCGGACATTAAATCGCTTTGAGCAATTTCTTGAGAATCGATATTTTGCGTTGCAGCAACAGATTGCCTTTATTTCCGGTGTCACATTCGCTCTCGACCAACTCGAATCCCAGCGAGCGGGTGATCGCCAGCGTCGCGTTTCGGTCCAGTGCTCCGTCATAGTCGGATTCGCCGAATTCGATATAAATGAAACGCACGTTTGCTGCGCGGCTGCCCAGTCCTTTCAGCACGGCTTCTTCAGCACCCTGCACATCGACCCACAAAAGGTCGATTGTTTCGATCGAGTTCTCATTCATCCAAGTGTCCAATCGACAAGTCCGCACGCTGACTTTGTTCTCATTGTCCACCAAGGGATGACCACTTTTCAGTGACGATGCACCCGATGCGCACAATCCTTGGGAGCGGCAATCCTCAGGATCGATCCAATAGTATTTGGTAGGCGGAGTGTCACGCTGATGAGGCGCCCAGCCCAAGTTGAATTCGACATCGGCCGCGTCCGCATCAGAGGCGGCTGCTTGGATGACCTCAATTGGTTTCCCCTTCGCTGTTTCGGTCAAATACTTCAAATTCCGCGGGTCGGGCTCAAACGAATAGACCTGTGAGGCCCCTAAGAGGCGAATGAAATCGGTTGTATCTTCGCCGAAGTGGGCTCCCACCTCGACAACCACTGCATCCTTTCCGACGTGATCGCGGATTCGTTCGATGATTTCTGTTTGTCTGGGCGGGCGGATTCGCAGGTCACCTGACCTGATCTGCTCGATGACTGCCTTGATTTCCTGATCGCGGTCAACCGCCCACTGTTTTCGCTGCTCATACCCATACTCTTCGTATCCCGCGCGGCTAACGATCTCGTCCAGAATGGGGTTGCGCAGCCCCTGCTGGGCGATCGTGTCGCGAATCCAAGGAATCCGACGCGCTAAGGCGGCAATGCCATCCAGGTACAAATCCATAATGGAAGCGGGCGGTCCGAAAGGGTCGGCAAGTTCCCGCTTGATGAAGAAAGTGTCCTGGTAGGAGCACAATGCCTGGTAGCCTTTCTTCTCGAAGGCTTCGACCATCACCTCCAGGCTCTGCTGAATATTGTGTCGTGCCACATCATCGGGGATCCGCTCGTGCCCCGGGTGCAGCATTTGTCCGCCCTCAATGCAGACAACATCGGGCAGGTGCCTGCCGATGGTCTCGAAAACTGCCAGATCAAGCCCATCAATGTCGATCGAACAGAAATCGATTTTGTCTTTCACGTAAGGGTCGACCAGATCGTCAAACAGACTTTCTGTCGTACCAACGATCGAGTTAATGCACGTGATGTTATCGAACTGGCCGTAGTTCTTTTTCAAATCTTCAAAACGATTCGATTCCGGTTCGATGAAGATGCCGTCCCAACCTTCCTGTTGCAGCTTGCGACAATTGCAACCGTAGAGGCCGTCCCAGGCACCGAACTCGACGAACAACCCCTTTTCAACGCCAAGGGTGGAAAATATCTGCTCAATAATTCCGTCGTTGCCCGTCGATGAATGAGTGTCGCTGCGATAATCCAGCAGATTCATGTTACTGTCTTCCGAATAAGCAGGGGATAGCAAAGACCGGACCAATGATCGATTGAACTGTCGACGACTTTCACCGGATGATTGCGGTGGTGCGATGCACCGTGCAATCCATTTCCAATCTTGCAGTGCACCAGGAAATCACCATCGGTCAAGGGAATCGGCGGAACGGTAACGCAGTTGCTCTGTCCGATCCTGATCGGAGTGGGAGAGCGAACGGTAGCAACGGTCCGGTTGCTGGAATCGGCAATCACGATCGTTACCGGTATCTCCGCCGTGGTCACCGCTTCGTGGTGGAGTTCAAAGAATACGTTGAATTCTCGGTTGGATTCGATCACGTCCGCCCCGCCATCGCTTTCAACGCGGAACCCAAGGAAGTCCGTCACGACATCCTCGCCGCCGGCAGACTTGGTAATTTCATCGTATTTTTCATAGGCCTTTTGTGTGTCACCATGAAACACGGGGACGCCATGGGACAACAGCAGCGAATGCTCGCAGATCTCTTTGACGACTTCCATGTTGTGGCTGACCAGGATCAAGGTCGTGTTCGAGTTCTGCAGAAGATTCAGCATCGCTTGCGACGCTTTGCGGCGAAACCGCGTGTCACCCACACTCATCACCTCGTCAACGAGCAGAATGTTTGGCTTGGTGTGGACGGCGATGGAAAATCCGAGTCGTACCCGCATGCCGGATGAATAGGTGGAAACGGGCGCCTCAATGAAGTCGCCAATCTCCGAAAACTCGACGATCTGGTCAAAACGCTGTTTGATCTCGGAAACGTTTAAGCCCAGCAGGACTCCGTTCAGATAGATATTCTCAGCACCGGACATATGAGGATGAAATCCGGCGCCGACGGCAATCAGCGACGCCATCCGGCCGTGGATATTGATCTCGCCTTCGTCCGGTGGAAAGATCCCGCTGAGCAAACGCAGCAGCGTGGACTTGCCGCAGCCGTTGGCGCCGATCAAACCAAGGGAACCGCCCGGCTCCAACGCAAAGGAGACCCCGTCCAAGGCCCAGAACTCACTCGTCCGTAGAGCCGAATTGCGGTTGGGGAATCCTGCCATGGCACGGGATACATCCATCGTCCCATACAGCAGGCTTCGCTTTAACGAACGGCAGAACTTCTTGCGAAGGTCGCGGACTTCGATGGCGTAATCAGACATTTAAGACGTCAGTAGTCAGTAGTCAGTAGTCAGTTGGCAGTGGTCAGTGGTCAGTGGTCAGTGGGCAGTGGGCAGTGGGCAGTTGGCAGTGGGCAGTGGGCAGTGGGCAGTGGCTTGCAGTGTTCCCGACGTGTATTGAACTGACCACTGCCAACGGATGACTGACGACTCAAATCATCTTTTCAATGACTTTTTGCTCGGAAACGTAGAACACGCGCCAGACGACCAAGAAGATTGCGACCGCCAGCGTCGAGACCGCCAAGTAACCGCTTGGGTCCTGCACTTGGCCGCTGATGAAGAGATCACGCGCGCCGGTCAACAGGTAAGTCATCGGGTTCCACTGAATCACCGTTTGCAGCAGTTGGTTTTCTACGTTGGGGCTGTAGATCACCGGCGTGATGTACATCCAGAATCCCATCACGAAGGTGGCCGCCCGCTGGATGTCAGGTGACACGACTTTGATCACCGCGATGATCAAACCAATCGCCGATCCAAGCAGCATGATGGGGATCAAGGCCAAGGGAATGAAGACCGCAGCGATACTCGGATACACTCCCAACACTGCGATGCCAACCAGCATCACCAAACACGTCAATGCGAATGCGGCCAGCGTCTCCAGCCACTGCTTGGCGATCAGCACATGGTGGGGGAAACCAACCTGGTGCACAAATCCCTGAGCGATATCCAGCACCTTGCTCATGTTGTTATAGGACTGCATGAAGAAGCCCCAGATGGTCGTACTGATCAACACATAAGCGGGATAAGGAATGCCGACATCACCCGGTTCCAAGATGCCGGTGGAGTTCATCAAAACCCAGGAAAGAATGCCCATGATTGGCGCCGCCAGATGCCAGCCCATGCCCAGGAACGACTTCTTGTACAGCATCAAGTAATCGCGTTTGAACAGCTGCATGATCAAATCGCGACATTCATAACAGTCGCGCATCATGCGCCGCCAAGAAGCAAGCCAGCCTTCGGTGGCCCGCTGGTTCGGTCGATAGCTGATCACGTGATGTTTGGGTTGATGCATGTCAATTATCAGAGCCGTGCCTAACGAAGTCTGAGTTCTGCTTCCTTCTGCAAATAGACCGGGTTGTCAGGTTCTTGCTGAAGACATCGCGCCAGTTCATTCTCAGCGGCACTGAATCGTCCGTTCTTTTGCAGAGTCATCACGTACCGAAAACGCCAGTCGCTGGCCGTTGGGTCGTTTTCCACGGCTCTCGCGAAATGAATCTCGGCTGCCTGATAGTCGCTCTTCATTTCCGCGATGCGGCCGCGGCTAAAGTGGTGTTTTGCGACATCCTGAGGGTCTGGAGTCGAGGCCAGAAAGAGTTGTTCGGCTCGCTGGAGCATCAAACTGTTTACCGCGTCGTCGTTACATAGCTCTGCAAAACGAACGTATAGATAGGGATTGTCCGGAAGTGCTTTGATGAATTCCGCCTCATCAACAAAGGGTTCAACCTCCCGCCAAAACATGTCCAAAAATTCCGGCTTCACTTCAAAAGCGCGGCGCCACAAGGAGAAAGCGATTTCCTTGCTGGGGTGGACGTACGCCAGTTTGGCAGCGTTATGCAGAGTCGGCGGGTGACTGCGGCGATATTGTTTGATCTGCTGAAAAAGCTGGTCGTTGCTGCTTGATTGCGGGATCAGGAAATCGAGCTGGATCAATAGTTCGCGAGCGGCCACATCAAGCGGGCTGGCGAGCAACGCCGCCAATCCGTTTCTTCTTGCCTCCCTGAGTTGCTTGATTCCATCCCCGGGAACTAAGGATGCCAGTGCTGATTCGCGTTCAGCCGGATCGCGGGCGTAGAAAACCGCTCGCAGAACTCGTTGGTCCGAATTACGCCAGGCGTGCTCACGTGATTTGGATTCGAGGGATGCTCGAACTACCGCGCCGCGATAAGCCAGGATTCGCCATCTGGCCAAAGCTAACTGCGCTTCCGAATCAGTGGATCCGTCCAGTTGCTCAAGTCGCGGATCCAGCGACATCAAAGTTGCCGTCTGTTGGCGCTGGAATTGTTGCCCAGTGCGAGCCCAATAGTCGACTTCTGCCCGGGCTTTGGCGTCGTTGATAAGCACGCATAGAAACGCCAGCAGCAACACCGCCAGGACGGGATTGACGAATCTGAACAGGAAAAGCCTGAGGATTGGTTCCGGAATTTTCACCAGGATCGAGCTTTCCGCGCGCCGAGTCTCACGCTGCTTTCGCCGACTGGTTTTGATTCGCTGCTTGACCCGAACTCTGCGCCGCGAGCTATGGGATTGCCGATCGGCATGCCCCAGAACAATCCCCAGCAGCACTGCGGCGGTTAAATAGTTGGCGGGCAAGAGTGCGCCAAAATCAAAAAATTGTGAGACGCCGAGCGAGGCAATCAGATAACTGCCGGCAAAAGTAACAGCGGTTGCTGTCGTCGAATCTTTCACGTTGGCCAATCGTCGCAACGCCGCCAGCAACACGATCGTGCCCAGAATCAGCAACAACGGTAACCACAAACCGCCTTCGACCATCATTTCCAGATAAAGATTGTCTGCGTTTTGAAACCAGACACCGGGGCTATGTTGCTGGTAGGGCAAATATGCGTAACGGTATGCCCCCAGGCCGGCACCAGCGGGCAGATATCGCCAAACTGCCGGTAGGGCATCTCGCCAGTGCTGCCATCGCGCTGTTTCTGAGAAATCTTCTTCCACAAGACTGGATGTTCGATTGCTGACCTGGTCAAACGCTCCGGCCAATGCCAGTACAGCGAACAACAACACCATGGCTGTGCCAGCGGTAGCCAGGAAGAACTTAGTTTGCCGTTGGGACACAGCCAGGATTGCCGCGGCGACAACTCCGGCGGCCACGCCCAGCATTCCTCCGCGGCTGCCACTGATGCAGATTCCGGCAAGAATCAAACCGGAGACCCCTAACAGGAAGATAATCGGCGTGTCCATGCAATTGATGAACTGTCGGATCCGCTGTTGTGCGGCTTCAAGCAATGTTGCGCTGTCGAAGTCAAAGCGGTCGTCCCAGGGCCGAAGTTGTCTTTGCTGCCGGTAACGCCAAACTAAACAACCGAGCGTGGCCGCGATGGATAAATTCAGATACAGGGCTGCATTGTTACGATTGACGAAGGTTGAAAAGGATTGGACAACTTCGTTCTGTGCCTGCACCATATGGTTGTTGTCTGGACGAATTCTTCCCGCGATTCCAATGAATGAAATGGCGGCTCCGAAGATGGCCAGCGCGAATAACGCAACAGCCAATCGATTTTTGCTGTTGAACGTGCAGACGGAGGCGACGCAGAAAGTGGCGAATAGAATGGGGATCAGACAAACGCTCAGTGTTCGCGAGGGGGAAACACTGATGGATGCAGACGGCGCGGCAAGGTTTTGCAAATGCGGCGAGTCGTACTGCTTTGCTTCCTCCCGCAAATAGTCTGGAATCTCCTTCATGTAGGCGGCCCCCGATCCTCGCGACAGGATCGATACGACGCCGCCCGGAAAACGGAAAGTCTGCAACAAGCCTCCTGCTGCCACCAGCAGCGCGACGCTGACCAGCATCGCAGTCAGCGGACGGCGACTACGCCCAAAACACCACTCTGGAACGGTCAATAACAGCAGCGCGACTGCTGAACAGCCAAGTGCCCACTGTGACCAGGGCAGCACTCCGCCGTAATCCAAAGCGACAAGAAAGAGGGCGGGCAGAAGAATGATCATCCGCATCATGGCAAATACTGCCAAGATCCGATGACGATACGACTTGCGATGTTTACTCATTTAAGTAATCGCAAGCCCAGTCCGTTGGTATCAGACGAATCCATTGCATCTTCGGCAACGTGTCAACCTATGCCAGTCAACCGCCGCTACTGGAATTCGAGGACTTGAGGGCGGGGTCTGAACGGCACCAGTTTTTCAGAGAGACTTCGATGGCCTCACGTACCGGAAGTAATTTGATTCCGGTGCTGAGGATTTTTGAATTGTCTAAAACACAATTTGATCGCGGCGTGACCGCTGCTTTCCGCATAAAGTCCTGTTCGTCCTGGAAGAATCTGTATTCACGTCCCGGTGTCAGGTGCTGCACGAGCATTGATACGATCTCACGAGTCGTGATCGCGCCGCCGTTGGTGACATTGTAGATTCCCGTAGGCACACGCTTGCTCCAGCACTCCCAAGCTGCGCGAACGAACTCATCTAAATGCGAGATCGAATTGGTAGCGTCAAGTAAGTATTTGTAGGTCTGCAGCTTGAACAGATAATTTCGCGGTGCAGACTCGTGGTTGAACGGGATCCGCAATCGCCAAACATAAATGTTTTCTGCACCATCCAGGCACTCTTCGCCCAGCGCTTTACAGCCCGAATAGAAGCTGCAGTTGTTGGATCGGAAACAAAAGTTCGGAGCGTCTTGCTCAGTGAATCCTTTTCCATCAACACGAGTACCGGTGTAGATGCAACCTGATGAGACGTGTCCCCAGGTCAAATCACAGTGCTCGCACGCCTCGCGGACGATACCCGGCAGCACTGCGTTTCCCAATAGACAGTCGGCCTTAAACTTCTCGCAAGCATCGACATTCGGTTTGCCGGTGTAGCCGGCAGCGTTGATCAGGAAAGTCGCTCCGCTATCGCGAATCAACTTGATCAGGTTTTCTCGCCGGCTGTAGTCGACGTCGCGCCGCGAAATCCCGGCATATCCAACGCCGATCCGATCGAAATATCGCGCGAAGGCGCCACCGACATACCCACTGGATCCGAGTAATAGAATCATCTAGACAGTAATCGCTTGCGGTCGTGCTGAACCATTAATTGAGCCAATTCCTGGAGTTTCACTTCGGCCTGCCAACCAAGCTGAGCTTTTGCCTTGCTGGCATCTCCAACCAGCTTTGCCACCTCCGTGGGCCGCATGTACCGTTCGTCCTGCACCACATAGTCGCGCCAATCAAGTTGGACCGATTCAAAGGCTGCGGTCAGAAAATCGCGGATGGTGTGAGATGTTCCTGTCGCCAGAACAAAGTCTTCGGGTTGGGGTTGTTGCAGCATCCGCCACATCGCATCAACGTACTCGGGTGCAAATCCCCAGTCGCGTTGACTCTCCAGGGATCCAAGACGCAATGTTTTTTCAAGCCCCAGCGCGATTGCCGCCGCCGACCGCGAAATCTTGCGAGTCACAAACGAATCGCCCCGACGCGGAGATTCATGGTTGTAGCAAATAGCATTGCAGGCAAACAAATCAAACGAATCTCGATACACCGAAACCATGCTGGTGGCGAACACTTTGGCCACGCCATAGGGTGTCACGGGTCGCATCGGTGTTTGCTCGTTCTGGGGCGCTTGGGTAGGACGCCCGAAGATTTCGCTACTGCTAATGTGCAGTAAGCGGGGTGATTTGGGGAGGTCGCGAATGATCTCCAGCAACTTCAATGTCCCCATCGCGGTGAACTGGCAGGTCGACTCAGGAATTTGAAAGCTGACTCCCACGTGACTTTGGCCGGCCAGGTGATAAACCTCGTCTGGTTCCGACTTCAATAGGATGCGGCGGATGGTGGTGTTGTCATCCAGATCGGCGTAGTGCAGGAACAATCGTTCGTTGAAGATCTCTGGATCGTTGAACATCGCGTCCAACCGCGTCCGCTGGATCGAACTGGTGCGGCGAACGAGTCCGTGAACGGTGTAGCCTTTGTCAAGCAACAATTCCGTCAAATAAGAACCGTCTTGACCTGTGATGCCGGTAATTAGAGCTGCAGGCACGTGATTGTTGAACGTGATTGTGGAGGAACGCGAAACTGCTGAATAGACTTGGCTTAAACTGCAGCTGCAACAGCCACCAAATCACGGTCGTACGCAGACGCGACCTCTAGCAGCATGTCAGCAAACTGGGCGGTAACGACGCTTCGATCATAAGCGCCGAGCGCCAATTGGCGGGCCCGCCGACCCATCGCATCTCGAGTGGATGAATCCCCTGCGGCTTCCGCCACGGCGGCAGCGACCGCGGTGGCGTTTCCCGGCGGGCAACACCAACCCAACCGTTCTCGGTGGACGACTTCCCGCAAATCGGTGGCTGTCGGAGTAATCGCAAGCACGGGCCGGCCAGCAGCGAGAATTCCATACAATTTGCTCGGGCACAAACAGCCGGTGATACTTTCGTGCATCGAAACGACGTGCAGATCCGCTGCGGATAAACTGTTGCTCAGCTCACTCCGCGGCTGATAGGGCAGAAACCGAATTCGGTCACCAATCAAGGAACCTGCCTGGCACTCAAGGTCGCGGCGGGCAGCGCCATCACCGACTAAGGTCAGGACCGCATGTTCCGGCCAGAGCGGATCTTCCACGGCGGCCAGCAGCAGATCCAGTTGCTGTGTCAGACCCATGTTGCCGCTGTGCATGACGACAAATCGATCTTGCAGGTCATGGCTCTTCAGGAAACTCAATTCGTGTTTAGGACGAGGCTGAATCAGGTCACAGTCGGCCCAATTGGGGATGACGGAAATCCGCTGGTGTGTGATTCCCCAAGGCTCCGCCTGTAGCCGCCGGCGCATGCAGTGGCCCAGCACGACCACCCGATCAGCCTGCCGGTAAGCGGTTCTCAAACGCCGTCGAATCCGTTGGGTGATCCAACTATTTCGCGCTCGATTCGTTTCCACGGCAACATCGGGGTAAATGTCTTGCAAATAACAAACATGCTTGGCGTGAAGTCGGCCAGCGTGCTGATCAGCGACGATCGGCAACAGGAACGGATCCGTTTCACTGACGATCACGTCCGCATCGAGTTGCGTGCGGCGCAGATAACGTGAGGTAGCGTGTGCAAATGAGACAAGATTCAGCAACCGGCCTGCTGGAAAACGCTTGGGGCACTGAGTATGCGAGAGACGATGAATCGTGACGCCGTTACGAACTTGACGGCCGATTCTTGTGTATCGCGAGCCCTCCGGCGGACTGTTGGGTTGTCCGCAGACCACATGTACGTCAAATGAACTGCTCAGGTCCTCGCATAAATCGGCCAGCAATTGCCCCGTGGCCTCACTGTCCGGCCAAAAACAGCGATTCAAAAAGACGACGCGAGGGTGCGTTGCATGCGTCACGGTAAGGTAAGGTTACGCGCCCATTCATAGTTCGTTTTGTACCAATCGACCGAGCGATTGAGTCCTTCGTCCAAATCAATCTCAGGTGTCCAAGCAAGCAGTTTGTTGGCTTTGCTGATGTCGGCCATCGTGACTGTCATGTCAGCCTGATGAAATGGCTTGAATTCGATTCGCGCCTTCTTGCCCAAGCAATGTTCCAATTTGCTGATCACGGAGTTCAAGGATACCGGCTCGTTGCCACCACCAAGGTTCACGACTTCGTAACCCATTGGCTTGAGTGCCAGAATTGTTCCTGCCGCGATGTCGTCGACGTAAGTGAAGTCGCGGGCTTGCTCGCCGTCTCCAAACAATTCGATCGGCGTGCCTTCGTCTATCCATTTGATGAACCGAAATATCGACATGTCAGGTCGGCCGGCCGGACCGTAAACGGTGAAGTAGCGGCAAATCGATACATCGATTCCATGCAGATAATGGTAGGTATAGGCCATCACCTCCGCCGCTTTCTTCGAAGCGGCATAAGGAGAGATCGGCGTGTTGACCGGCAACGATTCACTGAACGGCATCGGTTGTCCCGCGTACAACGATGATGTCGATGCCAGCACATACTTATTGATCTCATGTGCCCGCATTTGCTCCAGCAAATTGAGACTGCCGATCGCGTTGGTCGTCATGTAGACATGAGGATTTTCGATGCTGTAGCGGACTCCCGCACGAGCAGCCAGATTTAAGACCGCGGCAAAGTCGTACTTTGAAAACAATGTCTCCAGCGCCCCCCTGTCCTCAATATCAGCATGCACAAAGTCGAATGCCTGCGACTGAAGTTGTGCCAGGCGATATCGTTTGAGCGAAACATCGTAGTAATCGTTCAGGTTGTCGATGCCCACGACGCGATGTCCCATGGCAATCAATTTCGATGTTACTTGGGAACCAATAAAACCGGCGCAGCCAGTGATCAAGTAGGTGTGGTTCGTTGACACGGATAAACTTTCGCCGGTGTAAAGCTTTTTTGATCAGGGAAGATGGGGTTTGCTGGAAATCTGTGCAGACTTCGTCCACGTGGGTGACATTCTTGAGAAAAAGCCACCCGACACGAATCAGGACGGAAATATCATCCAACGGTTGACCGGCATCAAAGCTACCGATTTGCCGTCAAGTGGTGAGACCTTCGCCAAGAACGCCTCAGTGCGGAAAGAATGAACGATGTCCAGAATACTGACAAGGTTAACCTGGGTAAGGTACGTGCATTTTACCCCCGCTATACCTACCTACTTAGACCGCGGTGACCAGGGCAAGCCCGCTTTGCAGTGTCGCAGGGAGTCGCCGAAAGATGGGGAAGTTGGCTATGCCGGAGAAGCCGTCTCTGGTTCCGGCTGATATTCTGCCCGGGATTGGTCATCCGAGGCCCCAAGTTCGCTCAGCGGGGCGGCCACGACCGGCTCGCCAGATCGAAGATAGTTCTTCTGGCGGGCGTGTTCGAGTTCCCCGACCACCGCATCAATTTGTGGGCACAGATCAAGAAGTTTCTCGCTGAACTCGGAGATTCTGCCATGCACTCCCGGATCGTTGGCGGCTGCCGTGATCTCCAGACTGCCGATGCGCACTTGCGTCTGATCGGATTGCCGAAACGTAAATAGCGGAATTCGCAAACTGAACTGGAACTCCTTGGCCGACATCTGAGCGCTCTGCCAGGTCGCGTGATAACCTTCGTGCAGCCAAGCCAGATTGAGGTCGATCTTGATCTTGTCCAAATCATGTGACTTGGCAAATTCGACCAGCGGTTCCCAAACCGTTTCCCATTGCCCGCTGCCTTGCAGCAGCACGCGCCGGTCAAGAGTGTTGGCCGAGTATTTGGAGGGAAACGAGGTAAAAGAAAGCGCAAATTGTGACGCGCGTGTGACCAGCAAGCGACATTCTGCGTGCCCAAATGATCGCGTTACGACAAGCAAAGCCAATACGATCACGACACCCAAAGCTGACAGCCACGGTTGCTGGTAGAGCGTTGAAAATACGGCTAGCGTCGTGGTAGTGGTGCATAAAGTGGCGACAATCAAGAGCATTCGGGCCGATCCGTATTTGGCCTGCAGCAAATGATGGACGTGAGCACGATCAGCAATGTAAATGCTGCGGCCGGTGAGCCAGCGGCGAAGAATTGCCGCGGTTGAATCAAACAGCGGAATCGCCAAGATCGCGACGGGAGCTGAGGCTAAGACCGTCGACTCTTTGACATTGCTCCAAATCGCCAAGACTCCGACGAACAAGCCGATCATCATGCTGCCCGCATCACCCAAAAAGATGCTCGCCGGCGGACGATTGTAAATCAGAAAGCCAGCCAGAGCACCCGCCAAGGCGAAGGCCACGACACCCTCGATTGTGACTCCATGTCGAACACTTAGGAATCCAAGACCGGCGCAGATGATGCAACCTGCTGTGGTCGCGACACCGTCGGCACCGTCAATCAAATTCAAGGCATTGATAGCCACCAATAGCCAGAGCACGGTTAATGGAAAGGCGAGCACGCCCAACTGAAAGGTGTATCCAAACAGACTGATCCGGTCGACCAATGTGCCGCTTCCCACCAACACAACGATCGTCAGACACTGCAAGAGTAATTTTTGACGTCCGCGCAGTGTCCATTTGTCGTCAACCAAGCCAATCAACAACATCGCTGCCGCGGCCGCAAACAGGATGTACCATCGATTGGCGATCAGCAGCAGCGATTCGCCACCGTGGAGATCGAAGTACGCTGTCGCCGCGATACTGCTGATCGATGCGGCAAACACCGCGACCCCACCGCCCAAGGCAATGGATTGTCGATGCAATTTCCGCTCATGATCGGGATTGTCAACGATGGCAAGCTTGTGCGCGAGCCAGCGGACGACCGGAACAAGAGCGATGGATGCTACGAATGCGAAGGCGATGGAAAACAGCAATAGCACAGGCATCTAAAATGATGGACGACAAGATAAGGCGAAGCACGCTGTCAACGCTGTCGCTGGACGCACAAAACGTGGTGTCAAACCTGACCCTCCAAAATGATCAGAATCCTGAGCATTTGAAAGGAAATTCTCGTCGTTCGAAGTGAGAATATAAACGGATTGAACTGACCGTAGTGGTGAAAACGAAAAATTCTCCAGTTTTGCCAGAATTCCGATTCGCCCAAAAAGAGTGCTCGCAGGCGGTAAACCGTAATCGCCACAGCGGTGGGGCGAGATTATGGCACCACCAATAGGGGGTGATCCGACAGGGATCGATCGGACCGCAGAAATCGGCTGGCATCCATGATTGCCGGTTGATCGAGGTCCCAGACGAAGGAAATGCGCTGATTCGCGTCATCCTCTCAACGCATGCTCGTACCCGGTCAGCAATCCCGGGGAAGGTCTTTGACGTATCGCCGATTCAGCGTTTTCTCATTCCACGGTTTCGGCTTCACTCCACGAAAGGTCTTGAGATGACTTCCCCTCAGCTCGAAGTTCTGCCTCCAACCGCGTTAGTTCATCGTCGACGAAAAAGTCGATTTGTTGCTTGCATTCCCTACAGCACGTAACGAATCCCGTTCTGCCTTCACCGCAGGTCCAGGTTTCCTCCGCAGTGTCAACCGGCACCCACGCCAAGTCCGTCGCCCGTTTACCGCATTCTGGACAAGGCGTCGCCTGATCGCCAAATTCTTGTTTGGTGAACTCAATCGATTGATCGAAAAAGAACTCACGTGTATCAAGAACTTCCATGATGTAGCGCCACGGGAAGGGCCGGAAGTCTTTCATTTCGGAGTTGCCTTCCCATTGGCCGAGCAGTCACGACCTGGATGGGGCAGCAGGCAAACAATGTTGCTCGGTGGCCCCCAAAATCGGCGGTGGGCATGTTGGCGTCGAGTGCCTTGACCGGTTTCACGGCATATTTGATCCGCTGCCACGCGGAGGCGATAAAATAAAAGTGAGGGTGCAGGGACTCGAACCCTGGACCAACGGATTAAAAGTCCGTTGCTCTACCGACTGAGCTACACCCTCTCGTGAATCAAATTGTGCGAAAAAACAACCCGAAGTCTCCATCGGGACTTCGGGTGGACCGTTTCGGCTTCGTTAAGCGGAGCGGACAGGATTCGAACCTGCGGAACGGTTTGACCCGTTCACCGATTTAGCAAACCGGCGCTTTCGACCACTCAGCCACCGCTCCCTTTGGTTTCCCGCCTCGAATCGCCTCGACCAGATTTCTTCGCTGGTAGACTTCCGAGCAGCGAAATTGTGCTGGATCGAATGCGACAACGCAACCCATTCTGAAATTCGCGTCCGCTGCCCATTGTGGCGACATCCCAACCGTACACTAGGTTCGCCCCTTTCGATTTCCCCAAAATCTCTCTCCGCCGGATTCATGGCACAAAGATCAGACTGCCCGGGAGCGTTTCTGACCTCGCTGACGCATCGCGCGATGGCGACCGAATTTGTTGTGATGTTGCCTCAAAACCAGGCTCATCATTGTGATGCGGCGATCGACGCCCTGGAAAGCTTGGACCAAATCGAGCGCGCTTTGACGATCTACAGCGAACACAGCGAAATCGCGCAGGTCAATCGGGAAGCTTTCGAGCGGCCCGTCAAAGTCAGCGCGGAAACGTTTCGGCTGCTCCAGCGGGCCTTGCACTGGAGTGAGCAAACCGGCGGAGCCTTTGATATCACTGCCGGCCCGCTGGTCGAAGTCTGGGGGTTCACCAAACGAAGTGGGCGAAAACCGACCGACGAAGAAATCAAACAGGCGATCGGACGGGTGGGATATCAATACCTGATCCTGGACGGCGATTGCCAAACCGTTCGCTTCGCCAAATCAGGCATGTCGATCAACCTGGGTGCGATCGGCAAAGGCGAAGCGCTGGATCGTCTATCACGGCAATTGAAGACCGATGGAGTGGAAAGTTTTCTGCTTCATGGCGGCAACAGCAGCATCGTCGCCGTCGGGGACCAGGTTTCCGCAAGGGGGCGCGGTTGGGCCGTCGGTATTTCTCACCCCACCAAGCCACGCCGCCGACTGGGTGGGATTTGGCTTCGCAATGCGGCACTGGCGACCAGTGGTTCGGGAAAACAGTTCTTTCATCATCGAGGTCGACGGTACGGGCACGTGATTGATCCCAGGACCGGTTATCCCGCTGGTGACTTGTTATCGCTCACCGTGATCACCGATTCAGCCGCCGACGCCGATGCCGCAGCAACCGGCTATTTTGTCGCTGGCCGAGACGCAGTATCAGAAATTGCCCAACGCCACGAAGGGATTTCCGCTTTGACCGTCGCCCCCGGAAAGCGCCAGGACGAGGTACGGCATGAGTCGTTCGGCGAGCTTGAATGGGTGGAGGAAGAAGAGAATGGGGGAACGGGGACCGAGGAATAGGGGAACTGCTGGCCATTTTCCCACTCCGGTTTCCCCGCTTCCCTGCCTGTCTTGCTGGGGGATTTCTCTCTGGACGCGTGCGCGATTTGCGGGCTACATACGTTGCGTTCCACTGAATGCCTGCGCGTCTCGCAGTTTCACAGCCAAGGATCGAAGTATGAACATCAATTTTTTTGAATGGCTCCGTAACGGAGTTCGTCAGTCCGTATTGTTGGGTGTCAGCGACGCCGTGGAACAAATCGGAGTGCCGGAGGACACCGAGGATTTGCACCCCAGCGTGGTCGCGCTGCTGGAAGGCACAGAGGGCAAGACAAAAAAGAAACGATCGACGGGCCGGCGACGATTAGGAAAATCGCTCAAGGAAATGGACACCACGTCGATGGAGAGCTGACACCTATTTCCCGAAACGAGCCCGCCAGCCCGCTTTATGCACCGACCGGTAACGACAGATGAACCGTTGTCGGACCACCGGGTTGGGAAGTCACTGTAAGTTTTCCGCCGGCCAGCAGGGCGCGGCTGTTCATCGAACGGATGCCAAATCGATCTGCCGGAACTTGATCGATCTGAAAACCAGATCCATTGTCGGTCACGCAGACGACAATTTCGCCGCTTTCGCACTTGGCAGAAACCGTCAGCTCGGTCGCGCCGGCGTGACGAATCGCATTGCGGATCGCTTCGACAACGATGCGGTAACAGGCATTGGCGGCAGCAGCGGAGATTGCCTGTGCCGGGATATCGACTTGCCAATCGATTTGGGGCGATTTGTTTGAGTCATCGGCAAGCATCGCAATCGTCTTGCGGGCCGCGCTGTCCCAGGTATCGTCCATCAGCTCAGGCGGATGGGTTTGCGTCAGAATCTGCCGACCGATTCGCATGGCATCCCGCAACCAGGTCGAGGCCTGGCGAAGCCGCTTGATGGATGCTTGCTGAGTCTGCCGCGCGGGTGCTGCGGCAATCTGCTGTGCGGGTTCGGCCGGCTTGTCGGGTTCGGCCGGTTGATGAGAGCCCGCATCTTGTTGAAGCTGGTCCAGCTCCCGGTCCACGGCAGCGGAGGCCGCGAAGATCAGAGGCAGCAAGGCGTCATGGATTTCGTGAGCGATCTGCGCCCGCTCTGCTTCGATGGCTTCGGCGATTTGATCACGATTCATGACACGGATCGCCCACGGCGTTGGCAGTGATCAAGCACTAGCCGCCGAACCAACCCTTTTTGTCGAAGCTGGCAAGAGCTTTGTCTTCTTCGCCTTGAATGTCAAACAACTTGTTCAGTTTGGTGATCTTAAAGACTTCCAAGACGTTGGGTGAGACTTCACAGAATTTCAGATTCACGCTTTGCGCTTTGCATGTCTTGTTCAACATCACCAGCTTGGTGATCATCGCCGAGGACATGAACGAGACGCCATTGAAATTCAGTAGCAATTTCTTATGGATCGCGCCGGGTACGATATCCTGGAGTTCACGACCGACTTGTTCAATCCGCTGGCTGTCAAGAATCTTGCTGTCTAAAAAACCAACGACTAGGACTTCACCGTTGGTTGCTGTCGTGATGGCCGCCATGCAAATGTTCTCAAAAAGGACAGGAGGGACAGGGTGCGGGTCTTCCGCGACCGACTTTGGGAATCATACAGATTAACAAGGGCCGAACCGACAAGCAATTCTAGCAGCGGCAAGGTGGGCTGGCTTGGCCGGTAAAAGGGATTGTCCGTCCAGGAGGCAAGGTATTAGATAGATTGACTTCCGTCCACAAAACGGATCTAGGGGTCAAGTTGGTCAAGTTGATCGAC
>JBFJVZ010000034.1:0-28812 GCA_041623895.1 Pirellulaceae bacterium
ACCGTGATCTGTTCCCGCTGATGATCAAGAATTGGCGCGACGATTGGGGACAAGACGATTTTTCTTTTTACTGGGTACAGTTGGCGGACTTTAGAGATGAAGTCGCCGAGCCGGGGCCGAGCACTTGGGCGGAGTTGCGGGAAGCACAAACCATGACGCTTGCCTTACCCAACACGGGGCAAGCCGTGATCGTGGATTTGGGCGAAGCGCACGATATTCACCCGCGAAATAAACAAGACGTGGCTAAACGCCTGGCTCGCTGGGCTTTGGCCAAAAACTACGGCATCGACGTCCCCTATCAAAGCCCAACGTACAAGTCGATGGAAGTCGACGGCAGTAAGGCAATCCTGAAGTTCGATCACGTTGGCGGGAAACTAGATACGTTTGACGTGCGGGAACCGATCGGTTTTACGATTGCCGGCGAGGATCAAAAGTTTGTGCACGCCAACGCCAAGATCGTCAACAATGACACGATCGAAGTGTGGAGCGACGAAGTTGACCAGCCAGCTGCCGTGCGATACGCCTGGGCCGACAATCCAATCTGCAATTTGCAAAGTGCTGAAGGCTTGCCAATGACACCCTTCCGCACCGATGATTGGAAAGGAGCCACCGCAGACATCGTGAAGTGAAGCGTAGCAACGTCGTCGTTCGCTGCTAATGCTTTGTCCAGATTCAATCTTAGGGTGGTGGTCGTAGCCGATGTCGCCAGACTTCGGGGTATCTTGGGACGAACCGAATTCTGGCGAATCCAGCTACCCTAAAGTCAAAAGTTGACAGAGCTCTTGGCTGTGAATTTATGAAAGTCGTCGGCCGTGGAGCGTCTGACGACCTTACCAGACCGGCTATGTCGTGACCTCGAATCCCAAATCCCGAATCATGTCGTAGTCGGCTTGGGGGGCCTGGCCTTTCGTCGTTAAATAGTCACCCACGAAAAGACTATTGGCCACATACAGCCCCAGCGGCTGCAGCGAACGCAAGTGGATCTCGCGACCGCCGGAGATCCGCAGTTCCCGATCAGGATTGACAAAGCGAAACATCGCCAGCGCCCGTAAACAATCATGCGTGGTCAATTCACTCTTGCTTTGCAGCGGGGTTCCCTCGATGGCATTCAGGAAATTCAGCGGAATGGATTGAACCCCCAAGTCTCGCAGATCCATCGCCATCGACACGATGTCCTCGTGCTTTTCACCCATGCCGATGATGCCGCCGCTGCACATTTCCAAGCCTGCATCGCGGACGTGCCGTAATGTTTCCACGCGATCGGCGTAGGTGTGCGTGGTACAAATGTCTTGGTAATGATCTTCGCTGGTGTTCAAGTTATGATTCACGCGATCGACACCACAAGCCTTCAACCGATCGGCCTGCTCGCGAGAAAGCAGCCCCAGACAGGCACAAATATCGAGTCCGTATTCTTTCTTGATCTGCGGGACAATTTCCTCCACGGCCTTCAGCTCACGCTCGTTGGGACCGCGTGCCGAAATCACCAGGCAATAAGTCTTTGCCCCACGCTCGGCAGCCAATCTTGCCGCGTCCAATAGCTGCTCGCGGCGGAGGATGTTGTATTTGGGCACCGGTGCGTTGGAGATTTTCGACTGGCTGCAGTAGTGGCAGTCTTCCGGGCAGAGGCCGCTTTTGGCGTTCATCAGGAAATACAGCTGCACTGTTTTTCCAAAATAACGCTGACGAATTCTAAATCCGGCGGCCAGCAAGGTCAGCGTGTCATCGTCGGGAGCAGCGAGAATCGACATTGCCTCTGCTCGCGTGATTCGGTGCCCGGACAGCACCCGAGTTGCCAGCTGTTGGTAACGGTCCCCGGCACCCAAATCCGTCTGTGATGACGTCACTGTCGATTCTAAATCCAAACTCATAAGGTTCGTCGCTTTTCGGATCACGGACAAAAGGCTTTGCATCGTAGCGCCAATTCGGTCACCATAGTGCCTGTAAGAGACAAAATCGACAAGGACGCCAAGCCTGCTTTTTCGACGTTTAATCTGCGAATGCCCAGTTTTCTGATTCGAATCGGATCCCTTGCCGAGCTTTACATTGGCCAATCCACAGGCTCGCTGGAGCGTGGCCAACGGGTCATCGTGCGTACGGACCGGGGCGTGGAGATGGCTGAAACCGTGGCCCCGCTTTCGCCGCGTCAGATCGACAACTCAGTCTATGCTCGTGCGACAATTCTGCGAACAACGACTAATGAAGACGAGCTGCTGATTCGTCGTCTGGATCGGCACAAGCGCGAAGCGGTCGAGGCTTGTCGGCGGATGCTGACCGCAGCGGGATCGACGGCGACCTTACTGGACGTCGATCAGCTTTTCGACGGCGGTACCCTGGTGATGCACTTTCTGGGACCGGTCGATGAGATTGCCGAGTCCGTCACCAGGCAAGTCGTACAGCAATATGAGTCCGTCGTTCGCAGCAGGCATTTTGCCAAGTTGCTAGTGGACGGCTGTGGACCCAACTGCGGGACATCCGAGGGCCAGGGGTGTTCGTCCAAGTGCGCCGGCTGTGCGGTCAGTTGCCTTTAGCGGCTTGGACCTGCGCCCATCGACCAGTCAATATCTGATCTCGAGACCAGCCTCTTACTGATTTGCTGATCACCGCCGGCAAGGGTGGTCAAACGTTTTGATAGATCATCAATCGCAATTTGTTGTGCTTCGTGAATCAGCATGGGCGATGCCGATTCAATGATGGTCGTCGTTAATGATCCCTGATGGAACTTCCGCACCTCAGGTTCCCAGAGGTCTTGTTCTGCTTTTGATCCAACGATCAGTATCAATCGCTGAAATCCACCGCATGACAACAACGCGGGTTTGACCGCAGCGACGGCTTCTTCTACCGTCAGTACCGAGGCTTCACCGGCCCCGCACGATTCGATTTCCGTAATCGAGGCGGTAACGCCTAAGGATTCGGAGTTTTCTAACGGGACAAATCGAGTCGTTCTGGAAATCGCATTGGCGTTGGAATTGTCGACCGCCGAGCCGCTGATGGCGAAAGCCGATTCGGAGGCTTCCTGGCCATTGGCAATCATCACGGCGCGACAGATCAGGGGCACTGCAGCTTCGGATATCGCTGACACCAATTGATCGGGCGTGATTGAATTTCCGTGTTCGCCCGTTAGCTTGACCAACCAGTTTGCAGCACAGATTCCGTGAAGTTCATTGATCACGGTATCAGATTGGTCGCGCAGCGGCGGGTGCATGTCATCCCACGCGCTGGCGCTGCCCTGCTTGCCATCATTGACCGAGCGAAGGGCTTTGGCCAGCACCATGGCTCGGACCGAAAGTTTCTGTTCGAACAGGCTCAATCGTTCATGAAGTCGTCGTGCTCGCCCGGCGGCCATTTGCGAGGCAAAGCCATGTAGGATTTGATCGGCATGTTCAGACAGCATGGGCAGATTCTGGTGGACGTGCGAATCTGGCTGGCGGATTGCCTTGTCGGTGCCAGGGGCCAATTGATCGGCAATGTTGCGAAGCTGTGTTACCACAAGCTGTGCTGATTTGATCGCCGACGCTAAATCGAGACGCCCATCCATCAGGCGAATGGCCATTTGCCGTTGCAGTGTGGAAATGATGGCATCGGCGTCCTGCTGGCCGTCGTCCTGCTCTGTTGTGGAGCGAATGAATTCTTCGATTGATTGTCGATTCGTGTCTTCGGATTGCGAATGATCGAGATACGATTTGACCCGCTGCTGCCTCGAATCAAGGTCATGGTTGTATTGCTGCAGCACCTGCTGGACCATTTCTTCGGCGGTCAACTGGCATTGGCGTACGACACGTTCGGCCAACGGCTGGGCTGCTCGCATCGCGCGATCGGGGTTGCCAAGCCAGCGACGCAAGAGATGTCGTGTAGTCGACGGTGCAAGCACGTTTTCTTCCAGCCGACGTGTGCCGGACAAGGCCACGACCCCAACCGAACGCAAGCTTGGCTTTGCCGCGGCAGTATCTTGGTCATCATGCTGGAACTGTCTCGCCGAGTCCAGGAATGCGTTCCCCGCCGTGGCATCGATCCACAGGTAGTCGACGACCGTCTCGACCGGAGACGGCGAACTTGGCGTGTGCGACTCGGCAATCAGGTAGGTGTGATGCAGCGGGGTTCGTGCCGCGGGCATGCTGGGCCATTCCGCACCGGGATCACCAGGGTAGCTATTACCGGGCTGCAAGAAGTATTTGATTTCCTGGATGGCGGCATTGGTATCGTGCAGTACAAGCGGTCGGCTGGGATCACCCTGCAGCCGAGCGGTTGTCAGCAAGGACAAGATGTCGACATCGTGCAAGCCGGCTTCGTCCAAAATGCTTCTCACGCGGTAGGCGACATCGACGAATATTCCACTCCCGGTGCCACCGGCCAGGGATCCCACCAGGTAGACCGCCGGTGTTCGGTTGCCGGCAGCACTGAGCAGGTGCTTGACCGCGTCCCGCAATCCTTCATTCACTTCACTGGCATGGTCAATCAGCGCCAGCCGTCCCAGCGGTCTCATGCCTTCGGTGGCGCCGCTGCGGGGGACATTGTAAAGCCAGCGTCTGGAAATCGATTTCAAATGCTCGGTGCCGCGATTGCGATAATCCATTGCTGACCGCAGCGGCGTAATGATACTTCGGTTGTATGGGCAGAATTCAGAGTCGGCCTCGTCCCGCAGAACGCCGGCGCTCTTTTGATCGACGTCAATTTCGACCGTGTGCAATGTCAGCGGCGAAAGCGAATGCAATTCTGCCACGCGTTGACGCAGCCTACTGATGCAATCAGCTCCCGTTCCTCCCATACCAATTACCAATGCCAGCCCGACACCAGTTTGCTCACTTGGCTGTTGTGAAGATTCTAAATGCGGCAAATCCTGGACGGCCGAATCCTCCACATCTGCGGCCAGTTTCGCGGCCGCGACACTGGCAATTGCATTATCATGCTCGTTCAGCAGGGCATCAACGAATTCGCTGCAGCTTTGAAACCGGCGTTGCGGAGATTTTTCCAGGGCGCGGGCCACGACTGGACGATCACTCGGCGGCAGCGGCTTTAGATTCGGGGCGTTGTGGATGTGTTGCGTCGCAAGCTGCGCGATCGTCCGCCCGCTAAAGGGACGCGTACCCGTCAATAATTCCTGATACATCACAGCCAGGCTGTACTGATCGCTGTGCAGGCTGGGACGTCCATCGAACAACTCGGGCGGAGCGTATATCGGTGTCAAACCACCGATCACGCTTTGTGTTACTTCCCTGAGGTCCTTGAGCAGGCCGAAATCGGCAACTTTGACCCGCCCGCCGACGATCAACAGGTTGGCCGGTTTGATGTCCAAATGCTGCAGCTTGTACAAATCGTGCAAGTAATCCAAGGCATCGGCTGTGTCCCGCATGTAAGCCAACAGCAATTGCCGCGCGATCCCGCAGGATCCCTGGCTGCGACGTTCCTTGAACACTTCTTCCAGCGAGCCGTCAGCCAATTCGGTGACGATCACCAGGCGATCATCAACGACGTCAAATCGTTCCAGCGTCAAAATAAACGGGTGCTGGACGCCTTTGATCCGCTCCAGCGACTTTAGTTCCTGTTCAGCGCGACGCTCACCGCGGTCACCGAAAATAAATTTGACGGCTTTCTTTATACCACCCGGTGCCTCGGCCCGCCAAACTTCACCAAAGCCGCCGCTGCCGATCAATTCTTCCAGAACATAGCCGGCAATCGGTTCGTAACCCGGCTCGATTCGTTTTGGCGAAAGGGTAGTCATAATTGGTTAATCAGAGATGAAAATGAATTGCTCATAAACGATCGCGCTGATCACAGTTTGCTGAAGTAGCTTCGGCAGGCGCGGTCGAGATACTCGGGACGAATGCACTTATCCAACTTGCGGTACCTGCAGTAGTTGGCAACCTGGGTCAGCAAGTCTCGGGGATGACAGCGTCGCAAGTTGCGCTGCGTCTTGGTGTAGAAAGCAAGCAAGTGTTCGGCGGCCTCCGGCGTCTGGGGAAAGCCCATTTGCTTGATGACGGCGGACATTAAATGACGGAATTCGTCCGGACTTGGATCGCCGACGAAAATCTTGTAGGGAACACGCCGCAAAAACGCTTCGTCCACCAACGAATCTGGATCCAAATTGGTGGAAAAGATGATCAACTGCTCAAAGGGAATTTGAATTTTCTTTCCGGTCGGAAGTGTCAAGTAATCGCATTTGCTTTCCAGCGGAACGATCCAGCGATTGAGTAATTCTTCCGGAGCGATCCGCTGACGTCCGAAATCATCGATCAACAAACAACCACAGTTGCTTTTCATTTGCAGCGGTGCTTCGCAAACATTCGAGCGCGGATCATGGCGGACTTCCAGGTTGTCCATCACCAATTCGCCGCCCACCATCACAGTCGGACGTTGAATGCGGAGCCAACGCCGATCCCATTCCTGAGCCTTTAAGAGATGGCCTTTCGATTCCGGCACCGGCGCAGGTCGATGAAAAGCATCATCCTGCAGTTTGATCAAATTACCATCGTCCAGGATCGCGTGCGGAATCCAGATCTCCTGTCCCAAACAAGCAGTCAAGCTTTGGGCAATCGTCGTCTTGCCATTGCCGGGAGGCCCGAACAAGAATAGTCCGGTGTTGCTGTTAATGGCCGGACCGAGTTGATCCAGGAGTTCGTCATCGTGCGAAATTCTGGACAGGGCGCGGGAGAGCTGATCGCGATCAATCGGCTCCAGCCCAGCCGCTTGCGCCTCAACGCTTAACACATAATCAGACAGCGGGACCGGTGCGGGACCAACATACGCGCACTGTTGCATGTAGCCCTGGGCGCGACGAAGCCCTTCCTCAGTCAGCGAATAGTAATAGTCGTTGAACGGCGCGGGTTTGACATGAGCGATCAACTTTCGCGTCCGCAATACATCCAACATTGGCTCGACGACCCGAAAGGGCAACCCGCAACGCTCGGCGGAATTACGACCGCTGACCGTGCCGGTGACCAAGATGGTTTTTAGCAGCAGGCTGTCGACAAACGACTCCGCCAAACCGGACTCTTGCAGATCTCGGGGTTCAGCCGGCCAGAATGTATCATCGGTAAGCAGGCTACCGAGCAAACTGGGATCAACAGTCTGGGTGTCGTGGGCAAGTGCAGTCATGACGGTTGTCTATATTGGTTGGATTTTGCGGTCCAAGAATGGATAGGCACTAAGTGCGCACAGAGTGACTCAATTCGTTGAAAGTTAGCTCGCAACACGGCAACTTGTAGCGACAACTCAAAAAAGTTGGTTGCCTCCCCCTCTACTGTTATTTGCAACCTAGATTTGCATGACTCCAGCCACGCGCAGACGTAATGGGACTGCCATTTCGTGTTCCGAACCGCGGATTCAGCGTCAGGTAACGAGCACGCCGCCCCCCGGAAACGGGAATCCCGTTAAGCAAGATTCATGACGTCACTTAACAGCACATCGCTAGATCAGATTCATCGCGGTGCTTCGCTGCGCGCTGACGTTTGGTTTCTTTCCGGAGCGACGCAACCGGGGGATTCGATCCGGCATTTTCCGATTGACCAAGAAAATTACGATGTCGGTCGCAAGACGGGCGTTGCGCTCAAGCTCGGTTTCAGCACTGTCAGTGGAAATCACGCGTCATTGTGGTTGGAAGACGGCGTCTTGCACCTTAAGGACCACGACAGCACAAATGGTACCTACGTCAACGGCTCTCGAATCAGCGGCGAGATCATCCTCCACGAGGAAGACCTGATTCATTTTGCCGAGGCTCCGTTTCGAGTGCGGCGACAATCGCCGCTCAGCCAGACTGCCGGCACGATCGCCAGAAATGTCTGCGAAGAGGCACTCGCGCTGGTTCAATTTGATCGCATGATGAGCGAAAAGCTCGTGCGACCTCACTTTCAGCCGATTGTTGATCTTGCCAGTGAATTGCCGGTCGGCTTCGAGATTCTCGGTCGTGGCAGGGTGTTCGGGTTGGAATCAGTGCATGCAATGTTTCACGCCGCCGAACAACTCAATCTAGAGGTCGAATTGAGTCGGCTGCTCCGTTGGGAAGGTATTCGACTCGGTCGTGACATCCCTGCGTGCCCGGAATTGTTTGTCAATACTCACCCCAAGGAAATCGAGGACATCGGCGGCTTGACCGACTCGCTGAAAAAAGTCCGCGAAATGGCCGAGAAAACTCCGCTGGTTCTGGAAATCCACGAGGCAGCGGTGACGAGCCGCAAGAAGATGCAGCACCTGGCGGGTGTCCTCAGCGATTTGGGGATACGCCTGGCGTTCGACGATTTTGGTTCCGGTCAGGCAAGACTTGCGGAGCTTGTCGAGGCTCGCCCCGATTTCGTTAAATTTGACATCTCGCTGATTCGTTCGATTGATGTGGCCGAGTCTAGCCGCCGCCGGATGATGAAGTCCTTGGTGGATATGGTTCGGGCGCTGGAAATTCGTGCCTTGGCCGAAGGAATCGAGACCCCGGAAGAGGCGGCTGTCTGCAAAGAGATCGGTTTTGAACTGGCTCAAGGCTATCATTTCGGTCGCCCCGCCGCCCTGGAGCGGTGAATGGCGGCGCGGCAGAAGCCTCGCCTTCTCCATCATCCGGCGCCTCGGATGTTCAAGTTTGTCGGTTTTGACGGATCATAGGTCAGCCAACAGTCGTAACGATGATCCGAGTTGAGTTTGGCAGTGCCCAATGATGGGGCTCGTCCGATCAGAAGAGCGGGAGCGTGTCCTGACGGTTACACCGCCTGGTCGCTTTCTGCGCTAGCAAATCATTGCATGGAAGCATTTGATGAAGATCCCCAGCAACCATTCCCCAGTCAGCTTGTCGCGTGCAAGAGTCAGCTTGCGGCTTGCAAGGAACAGCTTGCAGCGTGCAAGGCGAACAAGCTTACTTGCGCTCGTGATTTGCTTCACCGGATCGGCAATCGTCGTCGCTGCCGATATCAGAGACAATCCATTCCTAAACAAGGAAGCAAAGGACAGTTCGATCGCCAAGCCAACGGGCTATGTACCTTCATATGTGCGAGAACTGCTTCCCAGCAATGACCCTGCGCCCGCGCATCCGGGGCTGCCCAAACCTCGTCCCAAACGATTGCCCGTCGTCTCGGCAGCCGGTGGAGTGAATTCCGCCGACGACTCAGCGGCTGATCCGCACGAGCCGAGCAAGTCGGACACAAAGCCCAGCGACACAAGCGTTTCACTGCCGCCGCCAACGCAAACGGAGCAACCACGCCAACTGCAGCCCAGGCCTGCCGTTGCGGGCGTCCGTAAACACAGCACGACGGCGGTGAGCAGCAGTTCTCGACTGCCGCTGCCGCACCCTTCGCAGCCAAACCATCCGGCACCGACGAAGACGGCGAGCGTCAACTGGCTACGCTCATCAACGGCGTCTTCCCATCGCAACGAAGCGCTGCGTCTTTTGGACCAGGCAATGCGGGAGTACAACGTGGGTGCTTGGGCGTCCGCAGAAGCGTCAGCGTGGGATTCGCTTCACCGATCCGCTGAAGGCATCGACATCCACCACCGAGCAATTGGCCAGGCTGCCTCCAGCGCAGCAGCCGACTTGCAGATCGCCCGTACAGCGATTCGCGAAGCTCGGGATTTTTCCGGCATTTACGGCAAATTAAGCACTGACGGCGTCGCGCGAATCGTCCGCTCGCACCAGACGACAGTTTTGAAGAATGAGCACCAGCCAGTGCGCGCCTCCGAGGCAATCGATCGGTACCTGAACGAAGCCCGCCTGCGATTAAGCCGGCTTGCGACATTGTGGGTCGAAGCGGCCCAGGCCATGGATTTGATCGCGGCAATTCAGCTTGGCCGCAACGAGCCAAGAACGTTGCCCTCGGAAACATCGCTTTGCTTGCGACGCGCGGCATTGCAAGGTCAACCGGGCAACGGAAGTCTCGCGTTACGGGTCGGGATGCAGTTGGCCGACTTGGGACTGAACCAGGAAGCACGATGGGCGCTGGAGCGCGCCATGGCAATCCAGCCCACCCGACAAGCAGCCCAATCACTGGCCGTGGTGATGAAGCGAACGGGTGATCACCGTGCCGCCGCAGAGATGTCGGCGCAGGCCAATCAAACTTTCACCGCAGGGGCTACGTCACCTGCCCGGCGCGTCCCTGAAGTAACTCAACTATCGCCCGAGCAATTCGCGTCCTTGTCACCCTCGGTCATGATGCCGAGTGACCGCTCTCGCACGATCCAGGCAAACGTCGCTGCCCTGCAGGCCGACCACGACAGCCCGGTAGTAGCACCGGCGTCGTACCGAACCGCTTCCGATGCTGAGATTCAACAGGATCGCCCGCAGTCGAATCCAATCAAGTCAACTGCGAAACGTCTGTTAAGTCCGTTTAGGAAACTTTGGTAACCACATCATAAAACTGCCAATCAGAAAGATGCACACGATGAGCAAGTGTCAATTTGGCGATCTGCAACGGACCATGATCCGATCGCTTTTGGCGATCACGATGGTGGTTTGCGCCGCCGGAAGCTCACTCGCGCAGCTCGTGGACCCCGATTCGCATGTCGATCCATCCTCTGCACAGAGTATGACTGCCGCAAGTACTGCTGCGGATGCACAAGTCCCCTGCGGATGCCGCAACGTCCCAGGCGGATTTCCTTGTGCCACCGGTTGCAAGAACTGCATGATGGCTGTCGATTGCCGAACCTGCAGTGGTGAAGAAGCGCGTTGGCGCGACATTCGTCCGATGGACTTCGGCGCCTACGGTCCCGGCGGATATGCGGGACCGTCACGCTACGCCCATCTCAGTGAGTACCGGCTGCGCCCCGGCGATCAATTGCAAGTCGTTTATCTGATCACGCGCCGGCAACTTTCGGGCCAGTACACGTTGGCGCCTGGCGACGAAGTTTTGATCGAATCAATCGCTGACGAAGATCTCGTTCGCGGAACGCTGGAGCGTGGTTTGGAAATCCAGCCCGATGGGACCTTAACCGTGCGACTGCTTGGCCAGATTCACGCCGCCGGCTTGACCGTTGCACAGCTTCGCGAAGTTCTGGACGAACAATACAAGAAATACTACGACCAGCCAGCCATCGACGTCACGCCCGTGCTTACCAACAGATTAGCCGAAGACATCCGGAATGCGGTTGGCGGCCAAAGCGGTCTGCAGCAACAGGCGCTGAACATCACAGTCATGCCGGACGGAAAGATTCGCCTGCCCGGAATCGGCCAATTGTGTGTGCAAGGATTCTCGCTGAACGAGTTAAAAAAAGAAATCAATTTGCGATACGGCGAAGTAGTCGTCGGTCTGGAAGCAGAACCCATCTTGCTGCAACAAGCACCGCATGCCGTGTACGTGCTGGGAGAGGTCGCGCAGCCAAATCGTATCGAGGTCGTCAGTCCCACCACGGTCCTGGGCGCGATCGCTACCGCGGGCGGGCACCTACCGGGAGCCAATCTGCGGCAAGTCGTTATCTTCCGCCGCGCCGAAGACTGGCGTCTGATTTCGACCATGCTCGATCTGCAGGGAGCCGTCAATGGCAAACGCCCAACACCGGCCGATGAGATCTGGGTCCGCGATGGCGACGTCATCATCGTACCAGCCAAGCCGATCGAACTGCTGGACCGATGGATTCAACAAGTCTTTACTGACGGCATCTACGGCGTCTTCCCGATTCAATTCGATGCTGCAACGATCCGCTTTTAGTGACCGGTGCTTGGTCTACGGTTGAAAAATAACCGGCGCGCCCAGGCGTTTGTGGATCGCATTGCAGCGTTCCGGAGCCAAACGCAAACCGTGCGCTAAATCGGCCAGGTATTGCGCTTCCTTGTACTCGTCCAAGTCAATGGCGATCAGGGAGATCTGATAGACCTGTTCTTCCATCCCCAACGGTACCGACCAGGCAAATTCACGCGCATTTGCCTGTTTTGCAAACTCGCTTCGCAAAAATTCAATTTCGTCCTGCGAAACATCACCTAGCTGCCGGATAATTTCATCCTGTTCTGCGGTTGTGATTTGCCCATCAGATTTCGCGGCCTGGACCATGGCCCGCACCAATACTTCCGCTTGTTCGTTCAGCGAATCGGATTCAGAAGCTTGTGGCCGCGGGGCTGGACGCCGCGCAGTGGGCGCCGGTTGCGGCGGCGATGCCTGCCGTGATGATCGGTGTTCCTGGGAAACGTTCAGCAGTTCTTCTAGACTTCGCGCCGTCTCGTCAATGGAACGCGGACGGCTTCGACTTGGCGGCGTGGGCTGACGAGGGGGAGCGGGCTGACGAGACTTGCCCGCCATCATGTCCTTGAGCACGTCGCTGCCTGGACCGGAAGACTGCATTTTCTTGCCCAGCAGCGCTCCCAAGATATCTATCGCGTCCATCGTCTGTTCTCCCGCCCGCAGATGTCACCGTAACAGCATCAACTGAATCCTGATGTTAACGAAGGGGATGGTGCCGCAACACCCAGCGATCTTTTGAATCAAGAACTTCTCGTGATCCACTCCGATTCATCGGGGGCGCTCCCCGACTGATTCACTTCCTTGACGGCGCGAACCAAATTGATCGGCAACTGCACCAACCCGATCACAATCAGAGTCCCGTAAAAGGCCAAGGCGACCTGGCCGGCGGTCAGCGGGAAGCTAACATTTTGACTTGCCGCAAGTCCAACCGAGGCGAGTACCAAGCCGAAGCCAACCAGCACGGCTTTAAACTCTGTTGGACCGAAGCGGGCCAGCGTGAACTCGCCAGTTAACTTTGCCTTGATGTTCGTCAAAACGGCGATTGCGAACAAACAGATCACGGCGACCAAGGCCAGATCTAATCGTCCACATGCCACACCGATTCCAACCAACCAATAAGCGAACGAGAGCGGATCGGTAAAATGATCCAGCAACTCGCCGCCATTGCGGCATTGCCCGGTACGACGCGCATGCGTGCCATCCACACAATCAGCCGTGTGGTTTCCCATCACGCCGACAGCAGCCAAAAGACCACCCCACCAGTACTGCGTCGAAAACGCGAAGCCGACGGCGCCGATGATGGCCAGCAAATGCCCCAACAAGACAATTCCTTCCGGTGGAAACCAGGCAGGAATTCGAAGATGCGGATACAAAGCTTGCAGTCGAGGCCCAACAACCGGGTCCAAAATACTGTGCGAAATTCGCTTCGACATTCCAAATTCCCTTTCTTCGGTATTCTGACTCTGTGAGCTTAGAGCCCGCAGATCCAGGGACGCTTCGCATCTGGAGATGATCGCCGTGGAGAATCCCAAGCCTGGCTGACAACGATCTCTGGCGGCCTTTAAGCGGTCGACCCGGCGTGCTGTGTTTCGCCTTTACGACGATGCCTGTCGATATTCGTGATCACCGCGATCGCAGCAATCTGCAGCGTGGCAACCATCAATGGCGGAATCGACCTCAGCTTTGAGAAACCGGCTCGAATCCATGCTGGTTCGCGGTCGTGTTGCGTGGCAATCCACTGGTTGATGGTCAGATTACTTAGCATCCAAGTCGACGTGTGTTCCCAGCCTTGCTTTGTCCTTCTCCATCCAAGGGGAACAACTGCTTGCGACTGGATCTTCGTACCTTCGCAGTAGGCCTGTTCGCCAGCCTTGAGCGGTACAGACAAGCTGCTCAAAAGGATCCCGGTGGTGATCAGATTGGTCACGCTGCGCGAGCGTCGATTGCCTTTTTTCATGAAGGCATCCGCACGCATTCCCCGGACCAAGGCTCACAGATTCGCCGCCAGAAGCCTGCTAACGCGTTTCCCAGCAACGGTTTACTGTCGCTTGGGCTGATCGGCGCCGTCGCTGGATGTTGCCAAAGAGCAACAGGCCGGCCGCGCCTCGTGTTGCCCAAGTGCAACGCGGAATCGATGGGTTTGTCGCCAACAGGTGGGGAAGCCGTAGCGGAAATTCGCCCAGACGTCGCCAGTCTTTCGCGTGTCTTGGCGGATCAGGCGAAACTTTTGGCGAGTTCCGCTACCTTGGAATCAGCACCAATTATCGACGATTAACGATGAAGGTGCCGTTATCAGCAACGTCGAACATCGGGCGATTGAGTCGTCCATACGAGATTCCGCCGGGACGCCAGGTCAGTCCCAGTGAGATATTCCAACTTTCGTGCTGATTACCCCCACTGTTTCTGCCCTGTTCGGGGATCAAGTACGTGGCACCTGAATTCATCAACAAGCAGTGGTTCAGGGGCATCTCCAGCAAACTGCCGACCAATCCATCATCATCGTCGGTCCAGCCGACAAAACCGGTGTACGAGCCGCAGCGATTTATTTTTCGCTTTAGCATGAATCGGTATTGATCGGTCGCTTCAAAGAAGTCCGTCGATCGGACAATATTTCCACTTAAATCACGAACGACGGTATCTGAAACGTCGTCATCGACACCGACCATGTATTGAAACCCATAAGTGATGACACCGCCGGTATTCCAACTGATTTCGCCGCGCAGTTGTGCCAGGTCTACTTGGTAATACCAATCATCATTCAAGTAATCGACGGCCAGTCCCAGTTGCAGGCCGTAATCGACGCGGCGAAACAGACCTGCGGTTAAAAAGATCTGGTGCCGTCTTGCGGTGCTAAAGTCAGCTCCGGAAATGTTACTTTGCGTCGCACGCAGCCCGAATTGTGAGGAAATGTCGAAGCCCAACAAATGCTTCAGCGAGCGGCCTTCGTTGAATCCTTGGAAGAATCCAAAACTGCTGGAGCCAATTCGCTGGTCCGGATTGTTGGCATTGATGCTGGCGAAGTTGGCTGGCCCCTTGAATCCTTGGCTACCACAAAAGAAGTCAAATCGTTTCCAGTTACATTCCAGCAGCGGAAAGAACACGGGAACGCTGGAATGAGCGGCACCGGCACAAGAATCGCATCCGTAATCGACGATCACGTCTGATCCGCAAACCGGCGCATGCAGGGGGGCAATGCCGCATTCGGTGCAGCCTTCGATGCCACAGCCCGGTGCCTCCACATAACCGCATTCCGGCTGGACGTACGCGCAGCCAGGCTCAACGACTTCGACTCCGCAGACGCATTCGCCGCCATGGCCACAGTCACAGCCCGGCTCAATGCCACAAACGGCTTCGCCGCAATCACAGATCACATCACCGCAACCGCAGCCCGGCTCGACGTAACCGTGGAAATCTTCCACAAACCCGACGCGTCTCACCTCGCCTTTGACCAGAGATCCGTCCAATGGTTTCGGTGGTATTTCGCCCAAGGCCTTCCCGCTGGCAGCCTGTGAAACCATCGATCTACGCCATCTGACGGTGCGTTTCACCGGTCGTTTCACGGGACGGGCTGTTGCCAAATCCACCCGGCGGGAGGCATATATGTGGTCGCCTGCATCGGCCGACGTGGCACAGGACGCAGCACTGATTAGGAACAGAGTGCTGAAAAAGGCGGTCGTGCCCAGCAGTTCGATTGCACGTCGCATTATCATAGCGTGGCTTCTTGGTTAAAAAGATTCGTGATATCGCGGGCACGCTTAACCGCACCCCCCCTGATTTCTCGCCCATTGCCTGAGCATCCACTTTTTCTTTCGGCCTAATTACAACCGTTACTATGAACAAACTTTATCTAATCGGAATTTTTTTACATGCCAGCAAATTGCTGCATCGATTGGGAGTTGTCGTTGTCCTGGGATTGGTTGCCTGTTTGGCGAGCGGGCAAGACGAGAAGCCGGAGAACGACAAGCCAGCCGTTGAGCCAGCGCCGGCAGAAGTGACTTATCCGCGCGCCGTCGCTGTCGATGGTGACAGCCTGTTGGTAGTCGATTTGGACTTGCCGGGCATTTGGAAGGTTACCGGCGAGCAACGCGAGTTGTACGTGCGGGGAACCAAGTTGCTGCGAAAGCCGATGAATCGCCCCTGGTGTGTGGCGGTTCATCCCGGCGGCGGCATCCTGGTCGGCGATTCGGCAACACGTGAAATTTATGCGATTGCTTCGCCCGACGCTGAATTGAAACCGCTGACTAGCGGACGTGTGGGGATCCCCATGGCGCTGGCCGTCGATGCCGAGGGTAAGATGATTTACGTTGGGGATGCGGAGAAGCGGGCCGTGTTTGCCGTTCCCATTGCCGGCGGCGAACCCGAGTTGATTGCTCGCGTCAATGCCCGCGGGCTGGCGTTTGATTCCAGCGGCAATCTGTGGGCCGTCACGCCGGATGCGGCGGCCGTGCAAAAGATCGATGTGCAAGCGAAAAAAGCGGAAACGGTGATCGACGGCCGACCTTATCAGTTTCCCAACGGGCTGACGTGGACGGGTGATCACGGATACGTCACCGACACCTACTCCAAATCGATCTGGAAATTCACAGCTGATGGCGAGACGGAAAAATGGCTGGAAGGCGACGTGCTTGATCGGCCGGTGGGGATTGCCAGCAACGAGAAATCGGTCTTTGTCGCTGATGCGGTCAAGAAACAGGTGTTCGAGATCGATCAGGAATCAAAAGAAGTAAAACCGCGGCTGTAGTGAATGACGTTTTTGCAAGATGGCCTGTACGCCGTCGCCACGCTGGAAGCCAGGTAGGCCGAGATATCGTTTGCAGTTGGGAAAGTCATCTTTGCAGTTGGTTAGCTCAGCGGCTCTTCGTTTTATCCCGGCTTCGCGCGGACTTGTGGTGCAACCGGCGAAGTGAACTCGGCGTGTCCTCAGCACGCTAGGGCATGCTCCGCATGCCGCGGGCGAAGTTTTTCCCGAGCACTGATAGCGTTTCGAGCTTGGTGCGTCGCGCGGAAAAGCGTTTCAACCATTCCCTTCCTGCCGCTGAGCCGCGTCGATCGTTACAACCGGATCCCTGCTCATCGACGGTGGTCTTTCTGTTGCTGTTCGCGCGTGCGCTTTGGACAGCTGGAATTATCGTACTAGCCCGGCTGGTCTTCCTGACTTGGTATTGCCATTCCGCGATCCGCGCAACGGTCACAGTCACCATGATTCGTTATACCGTCACAATCTTTCTTAGCGCCTTTCTGCTGTTTCAGGTACAGCCGCTGGTCGGCAAGTACATTTTGCCATGGTTTGGCGGCACACCGGCCGTCTGGACGGCGTGCATGTTGTTCTTTCAAACACTGCTGGTGTTCGGCTATGCCTACGCCCACGGCCTGGCAAGACTGCGACCGAGGACCCAAGTGCTCGTGCACGTCGTCGTGTTGGCGGCCACGGCGCTGCTGATGCCGATCACGCCGTCCGCCGATTGGAAGCCAGTTGATGCATCGAACCCCACCGGACGCATTTTCTTGCTGTTATTGGTGTGTGTTGGCGGGCCCTATGTGGTGCTGTCGGCGACGGCGCCACTGTTGCAAAGCTGGTTCGCCCGTGCCCAACCTGGTCGTTCGCCATATCGCCTGTACGCGCTCTCCAACGCCGGATCCCTACTTGGGCTGTTTGCGTATCCGTTTGTGGCGGAACCGACTTTGTCGATCGGCATGCAGACATGGGCATGGTCGATCGCCTACGGAGTTTTCCTGATCATGTGCGGACTCTGTGCGCTTGAATTGCGGAACCTTCGGGAAGCAGCGACAATGGTCGACGCGCGTCATGAGGTGGAGAACGCAGGCGCAGCCGCGGCGGGGGTCAACGCCGGCGTTATCGCAATGTGGCTCGCCTTGAGCGCCGCTGGTTCGATCATGCTGTTGGCGACCACAAACAAGATGTGCCAAGACGTCGCCAGTGTCCCGCTGCTATGGGTCTTGCCGCTGGGAGTCTACCTGCTGTCGTTCATTTTGATGTTCGGCCACGAAAGGTGGTACAACCGCAACTTGTACGCTGTGGGGATGATCCTTGCCGTCATGGCCGCGGCCGCGTTGGCGATTTTACATCTTTCGCTGGGGCTGGTGACGCAGGTTCTGCTCTTGACGTATATCCTGGCTGTCAGTTGCTCTATCTGCCAAGGCGAGTTGGTGCGACTAAAACCGGGCACCAGGTACTTGACCGCTTTTTATGTCATGATCGCCGTTGGTGGGGCGCTGGGTGGTGTCTTTGTCACACTGCTGGCGCCGCTGTTGTTTGACGGCTACTACGAATTCAATTTCGGCCTGGTCGCCTGCATGGGGCTGCTGCTGTTGCAGTTTCGTCGCGACAGTTGGGTCGGCCTGACAGGACCACCTCTGCGCAAAGAGATTCGCAAGACCTCGCTGGCTGCGGTGGCGATCGGTCTGGTCATGCTCGTGATGCAATGGAGTTTGTCGGAGGCCACCAGCGACGCCAACGCACAAGTGTTGGAGATGGACCGCAATTTTTATGGCTCGGTCCGTGTCACTCGCCATGACGAGTGCGATGAGCAGCTTGATCGAGTGGTAATGACGCACGGCAACACAATCCATGGTGTGCAATTCCAAAACGCCGCAGCGCGACTCACACCGACGATGTACTACACGCGAGCAAGCGGCGTCGGGCTGGCGATCGAGCAGCATCCCTGCCGCCAGAAAGATAATCCTCTGCGCGTTGGGGTCATTGGATTGGGCGCCGGCACACTCAGCTGCTACGCCCGCGAGCACGATATCTTCCGCTACTACGAGATCGACCCGTTGGTGGCGCAGATGGCCGAACAGCACTTCACCTTTCTTGCCGATGCCCGCGACCGCGGCGCGGACGTGCAAACGTGGTTGGGAGACGCCAGGATTGTGATGGAACGCCAACTCACCGATGGTCAACCGCAACAGTTCGACGTGCTGGTCGTCGACGCTTTTAGCAGCGACTCGATCCCGTTGCATCTGCTGACAGTCGAATGTTTCGAGCTCTATCGTCTGCATCTCGCCACCGGCGGCGTCTTGGCTGTGCACGTTTCGAACCGCTATCTCGATCTCTGCCCCGCCGTACGCGGCCTGGCTCTCGCGAATGAGCACGCACTGTGGGTGCAGGTTGAGAGCGACACGGAAGTGCCGCGCCAATCCGGTAATACCGTCAGCGAGTGGGTGCTGCTGACCAGCAACGAGCAGTTCCTTGCCAATCCACTTGTGCAGGCCCAAGGCAAATTGCCGGACGATTTGCCGCGCGTGCATCTGACCGATAGCTTCAGCAGTTTGTTCGCGCTGTTGCGGTGGTAAGCGGCACGAAAATCTGCTCAGTATGGCTGCCAGACGAGAATTTCGCCTTTGCCGGGTACCGATTTGTCGCCACAGTAACGAGTGTAAGCACCTTCGTCGGCCCCGTACGGCAAATCCAGGTCAAAGCGATCATTCAGCTCTCGGGAATAAACATTGATAAAGGTTGGATTGTAGGACGCGCTTTTCAAGAAAGTTGGCATCACTTGAATCGGTTTGAGTGAAATGATCGTGCCGCGATTCATCCAGGCGCCGGTACGGATTTCGGCGCCGTCCATCAAGACAATCGTGCCGCCCTTCATTTGCAAGCCCGCGAAATCTCGCACTTTGCCGCCGACAACGATTGTCCCGCGACGCATTCGCATGCCGATTTCGATGCCGGCCGTGCCGTCAATCACGATCGTTCCGTCGGTCATACCCGCCAGGCTACCTCGGTAGGCGGCACCGACCTGGCCGCCGGCGTTTCCATGAATTCGAATCACGCCACCCGACATTTCCGCGCCCACCCAGTCACCTGCATTGCCGTTAACAACGATGACGCCGCCTGACATGTGCGCGCCTAAATGCATACTGACGTCGCCATGAATCGTGATGCTGCCCCGCGACATCCGGTGGCCGATCATCCTTACCCGCCGCAGATCACCGCGGACGACGATGTTTTCGCTCCGCTCGCCCTGCACGTCAAAGTAATCGCCCAATCGCTGCTGGCGTTTGCCATGGTAAACGGCGCGGTCGGAGATTTGCTGGTTGGACAATTCGGCCAACCGATCGGGCGAGATCGTTTCCGCCTCCAGCGTCACCGTCGGTAGTTTTTTCAGCGTCAGCTTGATCATTCGACTTCGATACAGTCCTTGATGTCGGGACGCTCAATCCGCTCGATCTCGACCGGATAATTCTCCAGCGACATCGTGTAACAGTCCTCGAACAATGGCCTTATGAATTCGTCGGTCTCTGGATCGTATGCTGGTTGGACCATGAATTCGCGGCCGCCGGGCGTTGCTCGAATGTCGCCGTCTTCGATCACGACCTCGCCGCCTTTGATCACGTAACGAGGATGGCCAAACAGACGCTGAATGTCATCGTCTTGTCCGTAAATCACCAGATCGGCATCACAGCCGACACCAAGACTTCCTTTTTGCGGAAGCCCCAAGGCCCGCGCCGGTCCAGCCGACATGATGGTCGCGATTTCGTACAGCGTGTACTCGCGGTCGATCTCGGGTAGCGTGATGCGGCTTTTGATTCGCGTCGGCAGCTTCTTCATGCACTCTGCGCGAAAGTCCGCCGACATCAGCAACTTGATGATCTCCGGATACCGCCAAAAGCAGGCACCGTTGGGATGGTCGGTCGACAGAAAGACACGCCACGGGTCATCAATCAACAGCAACAATTCAAGCCCCACGGCCCACTGAACCGCGTTGACCAGGTTGCTGGGCTTGTAGGTGTAAGGAACGATGCCACAGCCCGTTTCATTTTCCACATCCAGGTTGCCCCACTTGCGGCCGGTCAGCTTATACAGCAGATGCTGCCAGGGTCCGTCGGCGGTGATGGTGACCGTGTCTCCGAATAGCACCGCACCGGCATCGGTGGTCATGTTTGGATGAGCGTTAAAGTATTCGGCCAACTGCGCCGCTTCACTCTTCATCGTGCCCCAGTCATCGCCGCCGTAGGCGTGATACTGCATGTGTGCGATGTGCGCGCGGTGTCCTTCCAAATGCTTCATCGTTTCCAGGGTTGTGGTGACATTGCCGGGTGCACCGAGATTATTGCAGTGCAAATGAATGGGATGCGGCAATCCAAGTTGGTCAATGATGCGGGCAAGATTGGTGATGATCAAACCGGGCGTGACTCGTTTGTAGCCATCGACCGGCTCGGAAAGTTGCTTGGCGTCTTTGCCATATTTCCAGGCCTTCACACCGCCCGGATTGACAGCTTTGACACCATAGGCTTTGGCGGCATTGATGTACCAGGCAACGATTTGCTTAGCCCGCTCTGTTTCGCCGGCCTCCATCAGGTCGAGCATGATTTCGTTGTTGGCCATCAATATCAGCGACGACTTGTCCAGGATCGGGATATCGCTGAGTTCTTCATGGGTGTGGCGTGCTGACAGCACCGGCACAGCTGCTTCGTTGACGGTCGTGAATCCCATCCCGGCGTACAAGTAACCGGTGGCAAACGTGGTGGGCGCCATGCCGCCAATTCCGCTGCGAATTGTTTTCGAGCGGATAAATGCTTGCGTCCGACGATGATCCTCCGGGGTCATCGCGCGGGCAAAATTAATCGCCCCGCCGGCAACGTGCGTGTGCACATCGACTCCACCGGGAAAGACCAGCATCCCGGTCGCGTCGATCGAGCGACCACCATCAACGGAATCGACGAAGCGGCCGTCAGCGATGCAAAGATCTTTCACTTCGCCATCAATGCCGTTGGCTGGATCGTAAAGCGTTCCGCCGGTAATTCGTAACATGAAGTTCTCTCGCAAAACGGACTCCCGTCCGTTACCAGGATTCGCAAGTCCCAACCCAGATGAAAACGGATTCAAGTCCGTTCATTGCTGCAGGACATGTTAGCAGGCCGATCCAGGCATGGCCACAATGGGCACAGGGGCCGTGCTCAACAAGCACGCATGCATGAAAAGATTTGCTTCGCAAAGTAGCGGGTCTATGCCTGGCATGTGAAGGTCATCCATGTCGTCGTTGGCTCCCGCGAACGATGGGCTGATACTCGTTCCCGTGCTTTAACGATGTGCTGAAACGACGTCTTAATCCAGGGATCCCATTTCGGCATTCAGGATGGCGTTGTAGCGCGCGATGGTTTCATCATTGCCGAGCCGAATTAGGTTTTCGCGCATGATGACGTTCTCTGCTGTACGTACGAATCGTTCGTATTTGACTTTCTTTTCAGTAGCGCTAAGTTCCATCTTCTCTTTGTCGGCAAGCTTGCGATAACGCTCGTAATCAGGATGGCTTTCGATCCGCTTGACGAATTCGTCACTACGCGAGGTCACCAGTTCGATCGCCAGGGGATTCATCAGGTTGGCAAGCTCAGGCCAATCCCGGCGGAGATCACTGGCGATCTTGCGCCGTAATTGTTCGGCGGAATTTGGATTCGGTTTGCTAGAGCGGCTGCGATTGCGTCCCCGCGGTGGATTCGCTTCCTTGTTAGCCTTGATCAAGCGGTCTTCGCCGTCAAGATTCAGCTGCTGGGAGAGTCCCTCCAAAACGGCACGTTCGGCCGGCGTCGCCAAGGCAAGAATTTCGCTGAAAGCCACATCGCGAGGCAACAGGTCGGGATGATCCTGATCGCGAAACCCGCTTTCCACACCCAGGAATTCCCCGGAAGTCTTGATCGGCAGATCAATCGTATCGCAAGTCAGCAATGTGTAGGCGTGAGCTTCGGCAAACGAGATCACGCCGTCGCCGTCGTAATCCGGTCGCTCAATTTGTTCGCCCAGACGTGTTTGGCCAGCGATCGCCTCCCAAAAATAAGTGCTGTATTCGACGTAATTCGCTTCGTCAATATCCGGCGTGCAACCCGCCGCCGGTCGATCATGCACGGTGGCAAAGAAACCGCATCGATCTTGCAACGCAAAACCGCGGTCCGAATCACCGTCTTTGTAAACAAAACGTGCGAACCCACCCGCGTGGCACTGGACCATGATCGCAACCACCGTAACCTCGTTTGGCAACTGATCCAACAACTCCACGATCTCATTGACGCGAATCCGCTGCTTGTTCCAAAGCGAGATCGAAGTATTGTGAGGCCGATCGCGGGTGTCGCTGCTATGTCCATGCGAGGCCACGTAGATGATCAACCGATCACCGGCAACCAAGGTGTTGCCAACCGTGCTGAACCACTGCCGCAGATTCTTGGTACTGGTTTCTCCCTGCACATCCTGGATTTGGTGGTCGCGATAGGAAAGCCCCAGATCGCGGCGGCTGCCAAAAAATTCCGCCATCAATTGATTTGCATTCGGGATCGATGTCCGGTCAACAACTTGTAGATCAGCGTGCGGATTCTTGCCGTCAGCAAAGTACACCGCATGTGGCCGGTGAGCGAGTTTCTTTTGCTCAAGGACGCGTTGGTAAAACAACACGTTGCGTTCCAGTGACGCCTGGTTTCCGGAAGGAGAATAGCCGCCACCGATGGTCAGAAAGTAGTCCTTGGCAGTTGCAACACTGCCGAACATCATCAGTACCCAGGCAAGCAATCCGCAGCATGTTGAAAGAATTCGCACCATCAAGAAACTCCGGTCGAAGAAACATCACCAGCGCTCGACATTTAACCTTATACGGATTGAGCGCCAGCCGCCAGGAAACACCACACAAGACCCGCAGGTGTGCGACTCCGACACGGTTGTTTTGGCAGGCGGAAGGCGGGGAAGTGGGAATTGGCGGTAGTTCCCTGGATCTGAAAAATAACCCCGAAACCGCGAGCCGGCTCAGGGTTTTACTCAGTTCCGGCAGCTTCCCACTCCGCGGGCAGATCATTCTTCGTCTCCCGAAGGATTTGCAGGATCGCTGATCGATCAGGATCAGGCAAATGAGAGTATTTGTCGCGATTATCCGTCGAATTCAGAACGTCAAACAAACGCCGGTAGATCCGCGAAAGAAGCGGATCGGGCAGCGAATCAAATGAGGGCGTGTAGATCAAGTAACTGCACGAATATCGAAACAAGGATTTACGGAGATCCAGATCGCGGAGACCACGCCCCTGGGAATCCTTGCGGCCACGATTGGAGAAATCTTCGGCAAACGTGCTCGTACCATTGATTGGATCACTGAATTCGGTTCGTCCGACCATCAAGAGTGCGTCAACGACCTGCTCGGCCAGTTGATCCAGCAAAGCTGATGTTTCTTGTGGTTGAGCTTTGGCGTCGTCACCGCGATTGGCCGCAACCGCGTCTGCGTACAGGCGCAAGCGAGCTTGATGATGCGCATCAATCAATCGATTGTGCATGCTGATCTGATGCCGTAAGACAAGCAAGGCAACGATATCGCTATGGGGCGTCAGGTATCTGTCGACATCGAACCAGTCTGACAAATCGATTACGTTTGCGTTCTCTTCCGTGTCATCAACGCTAACGCTTTGGCCTTCGTTGATCGTCAAATTCCCAAGGTGCCTTTGTCCACCGTGTTTTCCGGTCACAAACCAACCGGCCCAACGGCCTTGCAGCGGACCGCTGGAGTTGGTGGGAATCGCATTGGCGGAAAAAACACGATTCCCGCCCGAATCGGTGTAAACCGATTGCATCAACAATCCGGGGATTCGACCGGTATCGCTTGAGGCATGACAAAACAGACAACGCCCGCCGCGGCGAACGATCTGGCCGGATGGATTGCTGTCGGTTTGATCGATCGTGTAGAAGATGGTCCCCAGCGCCGGGTCGACCGAAGCGATTTCGATCATCTTCCCCTCCGGCACCCAGGCAACGTAGCTGTCATCGTTGAAGTAAATCGCGCGAGGATTGGACGGGGAGATCAGGTGCCGTTGCAAACTCGTCTTCGAGAACACGAGTGTTTGCGAGGATGCGGGGATGTCGAGCGCCTTGAGCACCGAGTTCAAATAGCCAAACGAGTGCTCACGCCCGAGCGCGCGCTGTTGTCCGTCGATTTGCTTGATCAGCGTGGCGACGGGATCAGCGGCGACCGTTTCGGAATATTCAATCGGCGGTCGCTGAAACGAAAGTTGCGCTTGTGCGGATTGTGCGATCACAATCCAGATCAACGCGGAGAGACGAAGGCATCTGGCAGCAACGGTCAAAGTCATAACCTGGTTGGGGACGAACTGCGGGTGAAATCCGGACAGGCTGGAATCTGTTGGGCGGTTTTACCAGGGTACTCGGGCGGCTTGCGCTCAAGCTGACTGCTCTATTGATCATCACCGACAACCTTTTGCTGTCATAACCCTCACGTTGGTTAACGTCGGCGTGAATGGTCGACCTAATCACCCAATTTTACCCGGGATACCCTCTTTGTGTGTTCAACTCTTGTTGCGTAGACGATGTAGTCACCGTATCGAGTTCTGTTTCCTTCGTACGCAGATTGTGTACGACCGTCCTTTCCTCCCACGCGTATGCGTTACGTGCTGGATTGGAGCTGGCCACGGGGGGAATTTCCCAGCTAGCAAACGGGGTTCGATCCTGTAGCTGAGGCGTGTGCCTGAGCTGGTTGTCGCAAATTGCGTCCTCTCAACAAACATGTTGAAACCCGTGGAGAAATGAGATGAAAAGGCTGTGGTTATTGCCTGCCGTTGCGATCATGGCGATCGTGTCGGGGGCAGAATCCGCCAGCGCCGCTTACTGTGGTGCAATCAGCTATCAAGGCTGTGGTGGATGTGGCGGCACGGCTGTCAGTGGCGGTGTCGTCGCTGATGGTGCTGTCGTCCACGATGGTGCAGTCATCGACGGAGCCGCCGCAGGCGGTGCTGTTGTCGATGGCGCCGGTGCCGGCGGAGGCACTTACACCGTGATGCGAACGGTTCGCGAAACTGTTTACGATCAGGTTCAAGAAACCCGTTATCGCACACGCTATGAGCGATACTACGAAGAGCGTCAGGTTCCGGCCGTTCGTATGGTTCCGGTTACCACTCAGCGCGAAGTCCAGTACACCGTCATGGTTCCGACCTACGAAACCAAGACTCGCACAATTAACTACACGGTCAACAGGCCCGTGTATGAGACTCGTTCGCGTACGATCAATTACACCGTCAAGACTCCGGTGTACGAAACTCGTACCAAAACGATCAACTACACGGTGCACAAGCCCGTGTATGAAACTCATGAGCGTACGATCAACTACACGGTTAAGAAGCCGAAGTACGAAACTCGTACCAAGACGATCAATTACACGGTCAACAAGCCCGTGTATGAAACTCGCACCAAGACGATCAACTACACGGTGATGAAGCCCGTGTACGAACAAAAATCTCGCACGATCAATTACACGGTCTACAATACCGTTCGTGAAGAGAAGGTTCGTACCGAGAATTACTCCGTGATGGTTCCCGAGCAGTACACCAGGACCGTAACGGTTCGTGGTGGACATTGGGAAACCAGGACTGAGACCGTTCCCGGTCCCGTGATCCGTCGCACGGTTCGTGAGCCGGGCAGCTGGACTTATGATCCGGCAACTTGCAAGTGCGTTTACTGCCCCGGCAAGTGCAAAGTGATCTGCCAGCAGTGCCCGCCCAAGACGATCTGCAAGAAAGTCTGGGTCCCGACCTGTGAGCAAAAAGAAATTTGCTGCACGCGTTATCGCCGTGAGTGCCGCACCCGGCAGGTTCCTTACACCGTTTGCCGTAAGGTCCCCGAGTGCCGCACCAAGGTTTGCAACTACACCGTCTGCCGCATGGTTCCCGAGTGCCGCACGAAGACCTGCAACTATACCGTTTGCAAAATGGTCCCTGAGTGCCGTACCAAGACCTGCACCTATACGGTTTGCTGTGGCTACACCTGCGAGCCGCGGACCAAGGTCTGCAAGTACACGACGTGCCGCATGGTTCCTGAGTGCAAGCAGCGTACTTGCACGTACACCGTCTGCGCGGGCTACAAATGCGAGCCCCGCACCAAGGTTTGCAACTACACCGTTTGCAAGATGGTTCCTGAGTGCCGCACGAAGACCTGCACCTATCGAGTGTGCAAAATGGTTCCTGAGTGCCGCACCAAGACGGTCTGCGAAACGAGTTGCAAGAAAGAGTGCTACACCAAGTGTGTGAAGGTCGCTAAATGCCGCAAGGTTTGCGAACCTTACACGGTGACCAAGTGCGTACCGCGAGTTGTCTGCAAGCAGGTTCCCGTCGAAGTTTGTGCACCGGCACCCGCGTGCTGTGCTGCAGGCGCCGGCGATTGCTGTGCACCTGCGTGCAAGCCAGCTCCAAAATGCTTCTTGCAGCGGCTGTTCAACTGCGGCGGCAAGAAAAGCAGTGCTTGCTGCGAACCGGCTTGCGGATGCGAACCGGCTTGTGGTTGCGAAGCTGCACCGGCTTGTGGTTGCGAACCGACCTGTGGTTGCTAAGCACGAACAGGTGACCCGACGTGGGCGGGTGACAATTGTTCGTTAAGGATGCACGCGACATCCATTTGGGTGGGCCCCTATCCGGGGCTCACCTTTTTTTTTGCCAGATTGCCGCACACACCTCCCAGCCAAAGGCGAGCTGCTGCCTGAGCTCACAGGAGTGGTAGCGAAATCCAGATCTTCGGGTGCCGGGAGTCTTGCGACTTCCGCGTGAGCAACAAACGAAGCTGTTTCCTCGCTTTTCCCTTCATGAAGCAACGAAGAATCACACAAAACTGAGCGGCCGGGGTAACTTAGTTAAGCTAGATGGGAGCCACCCAAACTGCTGGTTTTTCCCATTTTTTACGTTATTCATTCGCCAAATTGTGAGTGTCTTCCAATTGGAGTGCAAATTGCTTGCTTTGGCTTGCCTACCTGAATTGCTTCGTTACCCTAGAGAAAGCTAATTTCTTCGCATCAAATGGCCCCCTCGTGTGGGGCTTGGTGTGGTCGATTTGTTGGAGAATTGTTGGGTCCGACAAGATCGCCACAACAGAAGAGTTGGTCCCTCCGTCCACATTCCTTTTCTAGGAACCTGATCATGTATCGCCCCGTTGCCATTGTGCCGGTGGTTATTCTCGCTTCGTCTTTGACGCTGGCGGCCGCCGATTGGCGAGACACAACTTTTCCCGTCAAGAATCATGATTTTGGGGCCGTCGCGGTGGCGGCTAAGACAGAATTTCGTTTTCCAATCGTCAATACGTTTTCGTCCCACATTCACATCCAGTCGGTGCGGGCTAGTTGCGGATGCACGACTCCCTTTGTTGAAACCGAATACATCGCGCCTGGTCAAACCGGAACGATCCGGGCACGATTTAACACCGACACTTTTCGCGGCAAGCGAGGTGCGACCCTAACAGTGGTCATGGATCAGCCTTTCTACAGTGAAATCCGTCTGCGGGTTGATGGTTACATCCGCAGCGACATGGTCTTTCATCCGGGCTCACTTGAATTTGGCACGGTCAACCAGGGCGACGCCGTCAGCAAATCGACAAAGCTTCTATACGCCGGACGGAGCGACTGGAAAGTCGTTGATTTCCGCAGCAATCAGGCTTGGCTGCAACCATCCTATCAACAGATCAGTCGCGGGAATGGACGCATCGATTATGAGTTGAGCGTGAAGGTTCGCGAAGACGCGCCGACGGGTTATTTCCAGGACGAAATTACGATCTTGACGAATGATCGCACGATGCCCCGCGTGCCGCTGCGAGTCACGGGGCAGGTAGAAAGTGCACTCAGCATTTCGCCTCAAGCAATTGCTCTGGGCAGGTTGAAACCGGGCGAGTCGGTTCCGATTCGGCTCGTGTTGAAAGCCCGCGAACCGTTTACGATCAAGTCGATCGAGTGTGAGGGTTGGCAAGTTGCAGTTGATCCGACGCCGGTTGCCAGGACAACTCACCTGGTGATGGCTTCGTTCACACCGCTGGACATTTCCGGGGCGCAAAAGACCGCAGTCGTCATTACTACCGACGGTCAGCAATCAGTTCAGGCCAAGGCGGTGTTGACGGCGGAAGTTCGCGATCAGTGATCAAGCCAACAAGTCGAGGATTTGTTTCGCAAAGCGTTTGCCGATTTCCAAACGGCAACCCGCTTGGACGGCGGGCGTTACGACGCGCTTAACCGTTGGGGGACGGCGCTTTTCGACCTTGCCGATCGCATGAAATCCTCAATAGCTGGGGCAATGCTTTATTCGGGTTAGCCAACCTGAAGAGCGGGACCGAAGCGCAAACGTTGCTGTCCAAGGCGAAGGATAAGTTTGAGGAAGCGAGGGCCCTTCGACCCAACGATCGCTACGCCCTGAATTGCCTGGC
>JBFJVZ010000035.1:0-28803 GCA_041623895.1 Pirellulaceae bacterium
CTCGCTTTCTTTGCCGGGGGAGAAGGGAGCCAGTTTAGAGTAGGCTGGGCTCGGAGAGGAAGTCGCGAGCCCGCAATCCATCGAACACCGATCGCAGTTTCGAGCTTTCGTTGGACGCCGAAGTTGGACCAGCCGAAGTCAGTTTGAAAATCTCCAAAATGCTGTCGGTGGGGGAGACCGACGCGAGTTTCGGCCACTTTGCCAGCCCGCTCCGGTGGCCGACCTGGGAGTAGCTTGGCATCGAGAAATTAAGGTGACAGCACCATCAACCCGTTGGAAACGAGATGTTTCTGCACAGAGCAACAAACGACCGTTTTCTGTTCACCGTGTTCCTTCTATACGGCGACCGGTTTCATCGACCGATAGGACGCTGCATCCGAGGCTACAAGATGTCGCCGCTGCCCGCTGAAGACCGCAGCGCGACGCTTCACAATCCCAAAAACTCCGGGCCCTGTTTGAAGACCACGTCGACGGGGATTCCTTGTTCGCTTAGCCGATCGAGTTCGGCTTGCAGCTGCCCGCCAATCACGCCTTTCTCTTTGACCAGTTTGGCTGCACCGGCGTAGTCGCCGTCGCCTTGCAGCGTTAACAACCAGGCTGACAAGTCTTGCGTGGCCTTCGCAAACCGATCGACATTCACACGGTATTTGCCGTCGGCCGTGCGTTCGAAAGCGCCGGCGTCGCGGAAGAAATTGAAGCGAATCATGTTGGCCTTGCCGTGCGCGCTGGAGGCACCAAACCTGACGCTGCGGAAGATGCCCGCCATGAAGGTCACGTAGAAATCGTTCAGGTCGCTTTCGATTTCCCCACGCTGGTGCAATTGGTTGATCATGTGCAACCCCAGGATGTCCGCTTTTCCTTCTTCGATCGCGGCCGAGTGTTCCTTCAAAGCGTTGCGAACGGTACTACTGCCGTCAATCGTGTTTTTGATCCCCAATCCGTGGGCAACTTCGTGGAACATGGTGTTGCTGAAGAACGCGTCAAACGTGATGTGTTTTCGCTGATCGTCGGCAATCAATTCGTCGGCGATCGGGATCAGAATCTTATCGAACTTGGCACGCATCGCATTCTTCAGCTGCAGCCGCCGCGTGCCTTTTTGCAATTGGACCTGTTCGTCGTTGGGTAAATTGATCGCGATGGTTTTTGATCCGGCGTTGCAATCACCCGCGTAATAGATCACGTCGTACGCATTCAGTTCAGTGTCGCTGCCCGGTTGTTCCGCTTTGTACTGATCGGGCACGGGCAGCGTCGCTTGCAGTTCGGGTAAAAACTGCGAGTATTTGGCCAGTCGCTGGCTCCACTGTTTGTCTTTGATCAAAACGTAACATTCATGAGCTGCCTTGTAGCCAAACAATTGGTCTTCGTAGGTTTCGATGGGGCCGATCACGACATCAATCGTGTTATCGTGCATGTCCAGCCAGGCCAGGTCGCTGGGTTGATAATCATCAGTCAGCAGTGCATCAGCCCGCAAAAGCAGGTATCGCTTCAAGCCGGCGTCTTCTGCCAACTCGGCTGCCCGCTTTAAAAGCTGCGCTGCGTCCTCCATTTCTTTATCGAACATTTCTCGATAGGGTACGACTTTCAACGCACCGGAATCGTCGCGGCGGATGAACGTGTACAAGTCATCTTTGCCGGAAAGATTTGCGGCATTGAATTCTTCTTTGCTCATATCGGCCGGGTAAAAGTTGGCCCCAGCCGGCTTGGGACCAAAGCCGTTCATGAACGGTTGGTTTCCATCCAGTCGATCCCAGGGCCCATAATTGATGCGGGCGAATCGCCGCAGCTTTCGATCTTCGGTTGATTTCAGCAGATCTTTTCGCCTTCCGAATGCTTCGTACCAAAAGCAGCGATCCATGATTGTTGCCGCTTCGATCAGGATCGGAATCATCAGTTTCTGATTCGCCGAAAGTTGCGTTGTGTCGGTGGTCAGTTCGACGGACGCGTACTTTGCTAGTTTTTGCTGGATGTTGCCCGTATCGTCTGCGGGAGATGCCAAAACGGTCAGCAAGATCGGGAATGTTGCAATTACTGGACGCATGAGGTTTCTGCTGCTGGGATCGTGTTCATTTTGGGAAGCGACGCGTCGATTGTATCGTGCGGGCGGAGTAAAATGGAATCATCCCACCGTGGTGAGTGCATCGCCACCGTGACTGCAGATCAGCGGGCAAAGCATGAGTAACCCTTACCAGCCGGCGAAGCTTATTGACGAAGGCCTGAGGCAAGGTGAGTCAAAAGACTCTCGTTTTTGCACTTGGATGGGGATGCTGGCCGCGATTTTGGCGACGCCGTTGAGTGCACTTCTTGTGCTCGCCGCCGGCTTGATGATGATCAGAATGTCGGGTTTGCAGTCCGATTTTGGTGCCATGGCCGGCGACAAGCTTTTTCAATCCGGCTTGATCATCGGTGCGGTTGTCGCTGTCGTGTTGTCTGGACTATCGGCTTATTTAGCAATTCGTTCAGCCATTCACTATTTTGCCGAGGAACGCCAAAAGGGTGGCATTTACCTGTTTGCATCGCTGGTGACATCCTCGTTGATTCTGGTGTTTCTGTTGCTGGATGTCATGCTTCACACCGCGCTGCAGTAGAAGTCAGGCATTCATTCGCTGGCGGATGTGGAATGGTCACTGGCGTAGGAATCGCCATCGCTGCCGTGCTTTGTCAGCGACGCGACAACCGCTTTCGCTTTCTCAAGTTCGGTTGCTGAAAAGAACGGCGTGTCACCCAAATACCGTGATTCGGTACGATTGATCTTTTTCAGTCGCGTCCAGTGCAAACCGCTGGCCAGGTGCCATGCGACTGCTTGGGCCGTGTTTTGCTTGATCTCCCCGCGTCCAAGTTGATCGCATAATTTGCTAACACGAACGTCATCAGTAAATTGATCAATGGGAATGATGCGATAAGCCAACCGTGGATGCGGTTCCGGTTTGCCATGTTCCAAACAAACGGTTGTGGCAGTTAGCTTGCGAGTCTTACCGGGTGGAATTCTCATCAGGCCGCCGAATTGCATTCCCTGTCCCTGTCCGAAGCCCTGTTGCCCAAGTCCCTGTCCCTGCTGTCCGAAGCCTTGACCTTGGCCCGCGTTGAAACCGCCGCCAACCCCCTGAGAAGCTCCGCCGGCATTTTGGTTGCCGCCACCCGGAAAGCCATCACCGGCGCCGAAGTTTTGCCCGCCGGGGTTACGGCCAAATTGCGCCAACACGGGGACAGCTGCAAAAGCGCGTGGCAGCTGAACGTGCAACACGGCGTCGGTGTTGTTCCGCAACAACACATTCGCCTTCGCGGCATCCAAGGCAATGAACCGCACGTCGATCAAATCATCGTCGATGCCGCGGAATAACTCCGTGGCTTGACCTCCTGAATCCAGCCGCTCGCCATTCGTATTCTTGCTGAGTTCGACGGCAGCTGCGCTGGCAGACAAGATCAGTGTGGCAGCGGTTGGTAACAGCAGTTGCCAGAAGTGTCGTATGTTCATTTCGTTCACCCGTGTTGATGAGTTTTTGCGTTTGTGGATCGAGCCTGTGCACCGACCGAGACGTAGAAGACGCAGGCGGATGCCGGAAAGATCCCGGCAACTGGATATGCAGGCTGCGTGCCAATTTCTGGTGAAAGTCATCAAAGATGGTGTGCACTGACAACAAAGAGCAGCAAAATAGCCTGATTCTGATTTGCCAGCGGGTGACAATCTGCGGCGACGAATCAGACTACAAGGGGCGCAAATCGAACATCTGTTTCATTCTGCTACAGGATTATGGAATACGCAGAATGTGAAACATGTTGCACCGTTCCCCGCTATGGCAAAAAGGGTGAAGCGACAACAATCAAGGTCGTCCGTCTGCACCGGTAAGGCTGCGAAAGATCTGCTCAGCCTGCCGTCTACCGAAAAAGAGAACAATGTTAATGACAGCCTGGGATCCTCCATCGTGGAGGCAGAAAACCGCACTTCAGCAGCCTGAATACGAGGATCCGGCGGAGTTAGCGCGTGTGCTGGAAACGCTTTCGTTGCGTCCGCCGCTGGTTACCAGCTGGGAAGTCGAACGTTTGAAGAGTCAATTGTCGGCGGCCGCTGAGGGTCGTGCTTTCCTGCTGCAGGGCGGCGATTGCAGTGAAAGTTTCGCCGATTGCAGAGCCGATCCAATCGAAGAAAAGCTCAAACTGCTGTTGCAGATGAGCCTGGTGCTGATTCATGGTCTCCGCAAGCCCGTGATCCGGGTCGGTCGTATCGCCGGTCAATACGCCAAGCCGCGATCATCTGATACGCAAACCCGCGATGGCGTGACCTTGCCGTCCTACCGCGGTGATTGTGTGAACCGTCCCGCCTTCACGGCCGAAGACCGCAAGAATCGTCCGGACTTGTTGCTCGGTGCCTATGAAAGATCCGCAGCGACGTTGAACTATCTGCGGGCTTTGACGGAGGGCGGCTTTGCGGATTTGCATCGACCGGATCTTTGGGAGTTGGACTTCGTCAGCAAGTCAGTCAGTTCCGAAGAGTATCATCAGATGGTTCGCGGTATCGATGATTCCCTGCGTTTTATCGACTCGATTGGAGGAGCGAACACCGCCGATCTCTCGCGAGTTGATTTTTACACTTCGCATGAGGCATTGTTGCTGCCGTACGAACAAGCGCTAACGCGTCGGGCAATCAGTTTGGAAGGCTGGTACAACCTGGGCACACACTTTCCTTGGATTGGCGAGCGCACGCGAGCGGTAGACGGTGCGCACGTTGAGTACTTTCGCGGCTTGCGAAATCCGATCGGCGTGAAGATTGGTCCCACGGCGACTCCGGCCGAGGTACAACAGTTGCTGTCCGTGCTAAATCCCGATCGCGAGCCCGGCCGCATGACGTTGATCTGTCGTTTTGGCGCCGAGCGGATCGAAGATGTATTGCCGCCGATCATTCAGGCGGTGCAGCAGTCGGGGCATCCCGTGCTCTGGTCGGTCGATCCCATGCATGGCAACACCATCACGACCGAAGAAGGCATCAAGACTCGTCGCTTTGATGATATCTTGGACGAGGTCCGCAAGTCGTTCGCAATCCATGCCGACCAAGGCACGATCGTCGGCGGTGTGCACCTGGAGTTGACCGGCAATAATGTCACAGAATGCATCGGCGGTGCCGGTGGGCCGAAATCGACCGAGTTGTCACGGGCTTACGAAAGTAACGTTGACCCGCGATTGAATTATGACCAGGCGATGGAAATCGCTTTCCTGATCGCCCATCAGTCGCGGGGCAATGATCGGTAGAGTCGGAAAAGATCCAGATTGTTCTTGTCGGAAGTCTGGGTGACTTCCGGTCTACTTTTCATTACGTTCGACCGCGAAGCGGACGACGACTTTTAGCCGTTCGCCACGGATGCTGCCCACTAATGACGACGATCCCCAAACCACAGCCCACCGCGCTGCAGCGAAAAATTGGTGAAGCCGTTTTGGGACTATCCGCAGGCGAAGTGGTTAGCTTTGGCGATATCGCTGCTCGTGCCGGTCGGCCGGACGCATCTCGCGCAGCCGGTGCGGTCTTGGCCAAATCCGCAGACACGTTGCCGTGGTGGCGTGTCGTTTACAGTGACGGACATCTACCGCCGTGCAACCCGAGCTTGCAGGCCGAACGATTGGCCGAGGAAGGCGTGAAGTTGAAGGGTTTTCGCGTGATCTGTTCGCCCAGTGGTCGATTCGCCACGGATTCGGAGTAAAACATGAGCGACCAGAAACCTTTCTCCTCCAATTACCAAACATGAATCTTCGACTCCAGCTTTTTGCAGTTTCGCTTGTCTTGGCCAGTTGTGGATTTGCCGCCGATCGGCCGAACATTCTGTTCATCATGTCGGATGATCACACGGCGCAGGCGATCGGCGCCTACGCCACGATTCTGAAAAAACTGGATCCCACGCCGACAATTGACACACTGGCTGCCGAAGGCATTTGCTTTGACAACGCCTTCTGTACGAATTCGATCTGCACACCTTCACGGGCCTGCATCATCACCGGCCGGTACAACCACAACAACGGTGTATTCGATTTGGGTGGAAAGATTTTGCCGCCCGATCAGACATTACCCATCCTGATGCGAGAGGCTGGTTACCAAACGGCGATCATTGGCAAATGGCATTTGAAGGTTGAACCGAACTTTGACTATTACAAGGTGTTGCCGGGCCAAGGCAAGTATTTTGACACCGAGTTTCGCATCCAAGGAGACAAGCCATGGCCAAAAAACACGATCGCTTATCCCGGGTCACATTCATCCGACATCATCACCGACGCTGCGCTTGACTGGTTCAAGAAAGATCGTGATCCCCGCAAACCGTTTTTCGTTTGTCATCAGTACAAGGCACCGCACGACTACTTTGAGAGTCATCCGCGTTACGACGGTTATCTAGCGGATGTCGATATTCCCGAACCGGTGTCGTTGTGGAGCAAACCGGACAAGTGGGGCTCCATCGCCACGCGGGGCCACAATGGCGAACTGGAGCCGCACATCGGGACGTCGATCGGCCGCCGCAATCCGCGTCGATCTTACGCCGCCGACTTGCCCAACCAGTTCCCCAATGAGTTCAAGTGGGATTACAAAGATCCCAAGCTTTCCGATGACCAGGTCAAACGGCTCGCCTACCAGGCTTACTTGAAAAAGTACTTGCGCTGTGTCAAAGGTGTCGATGACAACTTGAAACGTTTGTTTGATTATCTGAAACAAGAGAATTTGTTCGACAACACGGTGATCATTTATACCGGTGACCAGGGATTTTGGCTGGGTGAACGAGATTACCAGGACAAACGTTGGGCCTATGACGCGTCCCAGCGGATGCCCTTCCTCGTCCGTTATCCAAACACGATTCCCGCCGGAATCCGCAGTGATGCAATCGTCGAAAATGTCGACTATCCGGCGTTGATGTTGGACTTTGCCGGGATCGAAGTCCCCTCGTCGATGCAAGGCCGGTCGTTTCGCAGCATTTGTGAGACCGGCAAAGAACCCGCAGACTGGAAGCAAGCTGCTTATTATCGCTATTGGATGCACATGGCTCATCACGACAATCCCGGCGAGATGGCGATTCGGACCAAAACCCATAAGCTGATTTACTTTTACGGGTGCGACTACAACGGGGAAAACCAGACACCGCCGGCCTGGGAGTTGTATGACCTGGTCAAAGACCGGGAAGAATTGCGAAACGTCTATGACGATCCGGCGTATGCCGAAGTTCGTGATCGCTTGAAAACGCAGTTTGCCAGGCTCCGGCAAGAGCTTGGAGACGACGGCTCGCATTATCCCAAATGCGAAAAAGTGGTCCAGGAGTTTTGGGACTATGACGAGTCCGATCGCCAGAAAGCAATCAAAATCTCAGCCGAATTCCGCAAACGCCGCGAAGCAATGTTGGCCGGTCGCAAGTAGAAGAACCATGCAGAAACGGGGCCTCATTCCGTAGCGGAAGTCGGGAGACTTCCGAAGTAGTCGTGCCGATTCAAGCGAATTTCTCTCAGGTATTACTCTGAATCGCTCAGCAGCGATACGAGTGCCTCATCCAATTCGGTAGACGTGTGACCGCTGACTGGATCAGCTTCGGGGATTGTGAGTGCTGCATCGGCGGTTGATTGTGATTGCAGCGGTACGGGCCAATCGAGTTCGCGGATAACTCGGTCGTTTAGTAATCCAACGTCAACGTCTGGCGATTCATCTTCCGCCGGAGTTAACAATCCGTAGACGAACTGGGGGCTCACAACCGGCAAGCTTTCGCGTTGCAGAAACTCACCTTCGGATTGGTTTAGCAGCACTGCCAGGAAGTTGATCACTTGCAGCGCGTCCAAACTTGATGCCGTCCGACTACCATTGACGTCGTAGTAGCGTTCTGGCAGTTCGCTGTCTGACGTGGGATCGGCTAAATCGACGGGTACGCTGGGGAATCTGCCCAAGAAATTGATGATTTGCAGTGCATCCAGGGCTGTCGTATCACCACTGAAGTTGACGTCAAAACGCAGCAGTGGATTTTGCCAGAACTGCAAATTGCTGGTTTCCACGCGCGCCGCGCCGTTGCTCAGCACGTGCCGTTGGGCACCATCGGCGAAGATCGGCGGTTCCACAACCCAGCCGTCTCCTGCGTAGTTGACGGTGTCATCGTCATCGTGCTGCACCGCTAAAGAGTTGTTTGCATCAGTGACATCGACAACGCTTTGGCCGTCGATCGTCAATTCATTCGGGCTGGCGCCGACGATATTAATGGTTTCGATGTTCAGCGGTTTGTTTTGGTTTGGATCGGTCAAATCCAGATGGTTCTCGCTGCCCGTCAAAACCAGCGAATCGCTTCCGCCTTGTCCGTCGATCGCCGGCAGCAGATCGATGGCTAACCCGAATTGGAATTCATCCGACCCTTCGCCCAGTCGCACCGTGGTAGTGCCGGTGGCAGCGAGGAAGTCGATCACTTCACTATTTTCACTATCGATCCGCAGAATCGAATCCGCGGCATCCGAGCCGGCGTCGAAAACAACGATATCATCGGTGCGGGCGAAGACGAATTCGCGATCGACGACCGTCAGTCCGTCATCGATCGGTTCAAGATCAACGGCGAGGATTTCAGGATCATTGGCATCGCCATCTCGATTAAGCGATATCGAGGTGATGATTGGCGAAGTCATCGTATATTTAATGTATTCGACTGGCGGATCACCACTGCGGGTTTCAAACTTAATCGCATCAAAGCCGCCCGTGCCGCCGTCGTAGATCAGTTTGGGAATCGTTTGACCAAACGTCTTCACGACCAGCAGGTCATTCACGTCAGGTGCACCATTGAGCCGGATAGCTTTCGACTGATCCGCGGGAAAACGACCCAGTTCGTTGTCTTGTTCATCTCGGATCACGACATCATTCCCATCCCGTTCGAGGCGATGCGTGCCGCCGGTTTCGGGCAGATTGACGACGTCGACTCTGACAGGTTTGACGCCAGCGACAAACAGACCGCCGCTGAAACCCACAAATGGAGTGATGGTGGTGCCAAGCGTTTCACCCTGATTGTCGAATAGTTTCACGATCGATTCGGTTTCATCGTCACTGGGACCGCTGCCGGCGATGGTGTCGTTATTGTCGTCGTCATTCAGGTTGGCCGAACCGACTCGTACACCGCCATTGAAGCCCTGATCGAATGCAAAGAATTCGGTCTTGAGGGCTCGCGTCACGGCGTCGGCATCCTGAGGTCCTCCCAGCAACAGAGAGCCATCGATCACCCTGACATGCCCACCGGGATCGGAACCGTCACGGTCGGCCCCCAAGGTGAGGCTGCCGACAAAAACGCCGCCGGCAAAGCCCGGATCAAAGGCGGGGAATTCACTGAGCAGACCGTCGTTGAATCCAGGCGTAATGGTGGGCGTGAATTGGCCGGCTCGATGACCATCGAATACGCGGACGTGGGGTCCGCCGCCGGCTCCCGGAGCGGTGATGATGTCGGCTTGGCCGTCCCCGTTGACATCTTCGGCACCGACACGAACACCGAAATCGGAAATCGTCGGATCGAAAGCAAAAAAATCAGCGTGCAACTCGTTGGTGCGACCGCTAAAGACACGAACGTGTGGTCCACCGCCGGGTCCTGCGGCGGTGATGATGTCCGACAGTCCGTCTCCGTTGACGTCTCCGGAGGCCACATAAACGCCTCCCAAGAATCCTGGATCAAAGGCAAAGAAGCTCCTTATTTCATTGCCGCTTACGCCGTCAAAAACTTTGACGTGCGGCCCGCCGCTCGGGCCCGCGCCGGTAATGATATCGGCAACGCCGTCGCCGGTGATGTCACCGGTGGCAACGCGCACACCGCCGAGGAAGTTCGGTTCGTACGCAAGGAATCGATAGGTCAGTGTGCCATCGGGCTGGAAGACTCTGACCTCTGGAGCGTGCCCGGCATCGGGCGCGACCACGATGGAGCGGCCATTCATGATGGGCCGCGGAAAAACGACGATGTTGACGTCGTCGCAGATGACGTTGCTGCCGCTGTCGGTCGCACATGCTTCGATGTTGTGCTCACCGATGGTGGAGGGAACGACGATTTGGACTACGAATGGCTCGAACGCGAACGTGTGTACGGGCTCGCCATCAACGCGGAGTTCCACACTGGTAACTTGCACGTCATCTTCAACATCTACCACGATGGGAATCGTGGAGCCTTCCACGACAGTTTGGCCGTCGATGGGTTGTTGGATCTGAACCGTGGGCGGTAGATCGGGGATCAGTGTTACCGTCCGCAGGGCTTCACCTTCGTTTCCGGCGGGATCGATAACGCGAACCCGCAATTCGCCGGTTGCTTCGGGAATGTTGCGAATCAAAAACGAACCATCGGGTTGTACCAGGGCGGTTTGGTTCCCGATCGTGACCGTGCAGGATTCATCCAGGTTGATGCAATCGTCAGCTCGGCCGGTGACATCGACTTGCGTGCCTTCGATAAATGTTGCGCCTTCGTCCGGCGCGATGATTTCAACCACGGGCGGTGTGGTATCTTCAATGATTTCGCCGACAACATCGAAAACGAAGAACGGATGTTCGAAGTCGTTGCTGTTGAATGTGACTTGTCCGCCAAACGGACCGAACGTGTCTCCGCTGAAAGTCACGTCAAAGGTTGTCGATGCACCGGGAGGCAATTGTGTTGCCCCGAATTCAGAAACCGAGAATCCAGTGCCGCTGACTTGAAGGTTGTCCAGCACTAGCGGCGCGGTGAGGACGTCATTGCGGATCGTAAATTCGCGTGTCCGGGTCGCCTGCCCCTGTTCATTCAGGGGAACCTGACCGAGCTGAATCACGCTGCCGATGGGCCGTCGAATACCCTCAAAATCAAAAAAGCTCAGATCTGGTGTCAGCCGCAGTTCCAGGGCATCGGCACTGAAGTTGCCATCGCTGCTGGTAAGTGTAACGGTTGTCGTGGTGGCATCCTCCACGTGGATCTTGGTAAGTGGTTGCCAGGGCAAGCTTGCCAGGACCGATCCGGTGGGCGGATTCTGTTGGTTCACGATGACTTCTGTTTGCGCGCCGGCGTTATCGATTGTGTAACGCGCGTTTGTTGTTCGCTCCGCTCCGGGGGACCAGGTGGCACTGACAAGATAAGTACCGCTGGAAAGATTCGAGAATGTCCAGGTGGCCTCATTACCAGGCTGACATTCATGCGAATCACCTAAGAAACCCGGTCCCAATGTCGGGGTGCAGTCTGACGTGAATGTGTCGCTGCCTCGGCCACCGGATGGCAACACGGCCGTCATCGGTTCGCCGTACAGAAGGTCATCGAAAACGATCAAATCGTCCGTGCCGCCTTGGGTGATGTCGTCGGGCGATCCCGATAACAACAACGGTACATTACCGCTGATGATGCGCACACTTGCAATCACCGGATCGTCGAAGGTAACGCCCAAAAAGGAAACGTTCAGGTCCCCCGGTGCAGGCTGGGCAAAATCCTTTCGAATCGGATCGCCGTTAAGATCAAAGAACTCAATACTCGCGGCGTTTTCCGTATCGACATCGGTGAACACGGCACCGAAACCGCGGACTCCTGCAGGGTCGGTCGTGCCGGGAATGAAAAAGCTGATATCGGTGATGTTGCTACCGACAGGGCTGACTATCCGCACAGGGCTGAAGTCCAGAAAAGTTGATGGGTAAGTTGCGTTCAGGTCGCCGAAACGTGCGGAGGTGGGCGGTTCACCACTGCTGCTGACGCGAAACTCACCGGGAGATTCGACGCGAATGCCGCGCGAGATGTAAAAGTCGCGGGGCAGCGGAGCGGCGGCGATGGTGTCGTCGATGCCCTCCTCCCAATTGATGATTCGGTAGCCGCCATCCTGCGGTTCGGGGTTATCTCCATTGTTTTGGCCGCCAATGGCCACGGCAAACGATGTCACCGATTGCAGCAGCGAGATGGGGACGCCGCCGCCACTGTGCACGGTGCCTGCGTCGCCACCGCTTGACTCGTCGTCAACGATGATTTCCAGCGGAGGAAAAAAGTTCAACGGCTCGATTCGAACGGCATCCGCGATCACAAACTCGTTGGCATCATCGTCACTGATTTCGACAGTCAAAGTCTGATTGGTGATGTCCACGATGGCGATGTTTTGCCAATCGATGCCTCCGTCAGTGAACTCCGATGGCGGCAGTTCTTGATTGATGCGGACTTCTTCCAGCAGCGTTTGATCGGAAAAGATTCGGAATGGAGTGTTGGTTGCCCGGTCCGGCGCAAACGTCCACGTGGCAGCGACGGCATACCGGCCCGGCGTAACCAGGAATTCGTAGGACGCGGCACTTCTCACCGCGTCGTTGGGATCGGCGAATTCGACATCGTCGCCGAAACCTTGAGGGAATTGTGGGTCGGTGGCTTGGAAGCCGACCGCGGAATAACCCTGGTCACCGTCATCGATGATCGGGACTTGCGGCAGTCCGTTGAAGACAAAGACTTCTTGGAAATTCTGATAAACCAAATCGCCAAGCGAAGTTCCCGGGAACGATAACTTCGTACCGTCGTCGACGACGATGTTGCCGCCGGCATCAACGTGAAGTTTGTTGGTGCCATTGCCACCATCCAGTTGCCGGCTGATGTCGGGAAGCGGGCGGACGAGCAAGTGATCATCAGACGGAGAGCCGATGTAATGTTCAAATCCGCTGATTTGAGCCGTATTTCCTTGGCTATCGACGGTTTGCCAGGCTGTGGAATCCAAATCAACAAAGGTCCCAAGATCATCCAGCGAAAAGTCGAGCGTATCTGTTCCGTCGCCTCCCATGTAAATGTTGTCACTGCCCGGCAGCGCCATGACGACATCATCATCGGGACCGGCATCCAGCACATCGTCTCCGGGACCGTCAACCAATGTGTCGGGTCCCGGCCCGCCGAGCAGAATGTCGGGACCTTCGCCGCCATCAAGCGTATCGGCACCTTCGCCGCCATCGAGAAAATCTTTACCCGGACCGCCGAACAGCATGTCGTCGCCGCCTTCGCCGAACAGCTCATCCGAGCCGGGGCCGCCAAAGACGACTTCCGTCAAATCGCTGCCGGTGACCGTGTCGTCTCCGTCGTGGCTGCGAATGTGCACTGCCGTGACATCGGTAAGGTCGTAAGTGAAGGTGCCGGGGATACCGAATCCCGTGGCTCCATATTCCACATCAAGCGAATCATCGACGACGGTTGCCGTGATCGTATCACTTCGCACCGATCCATGCGTGAACACGGGCGCCGGCCCTTTGATGTGATACAAGCCGCGCAGGGCTCGCGTATTGTCTTCATTGAATGGATCGGCGTCGAATTCCGTGACGGCGTTCACATTGTCGCCAACGGTCAAGATGAAATAGTCTTCCAAGGGATCATCGCTGCCGACACCGGGGAACGCGATTTCACCGCTTCCGGTGCCGATTGTGGCGGTTACAAACCGGTTTCCATCGATTGCCAGATCATCGGGATCTGTGATCGCGATGGTGCCCAGCAATTCATCGCTGGCGTCGAATTCACTGTCGGATGAACGGTAATAGCCCACGTCAAACGCCGAAACGTCTTCAAAGCGTACGCGAAACGCTTGCGTGTGTTCCTCAAAACCGGTGGCAAAGTTTCGGCTCAGTACGATGTCGGCATCTGGCGTTCCGGCAAACAGATCGATTTCTCCAAATGGTACCGGCGATCCGCTGGGCGGATCGGTCACGGAGGCGTCCAATTCATCCGCCGCACGGTCGGTTTGGAAAGCGATGCGGCTGCCATCACGGCTCATCGCCAGCGGTCGAGTTGCCGGTGTTGTTCCGTCCGGACCTACAGACGCGCCTGTGGAAGTGACACTGACCAGCGAAGTCACGCCTGTCACCATGTCTCGTATGTAGACTTGTCCACCGGGCAGTGGAGTGCCTCCTTCGATCAAGTCACGCCCCGTGCTGGCAAAGGCAACGTAGCGTCCATCACGGCTGATCGTTGGAATGGACGAGCCTGCTGTACCGGGACCCGAACCGGTGTGGTCGGCGCTGGCAGTTCCGGCTGCATTCACGGTGACCAACCGGTTTTCCGTTGCGCCGGGTTCATCAAAAACTCCGTCGCCATCGGTATCACGGTCGTACAGGATGATGTCGGAGACGGAGTTGGTGTCGATGTCAACCAAATCGTCAGCGGCAGTGCGATAAGCAATGAACCGACCGTCGTCACTGATGGCCGGTCCGGCGCTGATGTCATTGTCCAGCAACGTTGATGGTGGGGTCGGCCCGTCTCCAGTGGTCAGCGGCCCCGTCCCACTACGGCGACTGACCAAACTAGTGATACCTGTCTTCAAGTCGCGAACAAACAGATCTTCAGCCAGGTTATCATCCACCGCGCCGACCAGATCGGTTGCCGCGCTGAAGAACGCTACGTGCCGACCGTTTCGGCTGACCACGCCTTCGCGCGAGCCCTCATTGCCCGGTCCGGTTCCCAATGCATTGACGGTCACTAATTCCACAGGCGTGTTTCCACCACCGATGAAAATATCGGGACGGGCATTGGTATCATCAAAGGTACCGGTGACGGCACTGATCAATCCCGGATTGGTGGTGCCGAAGGTGACCAGATCGCCGGTGGTGGTTGTCGAGAAGTCGAACACCGTTCCAGTCCCGAAACCGGTTCCAGATCCGGTACCGTCAACATTGATTCGACTGACCGCGCCGCCCTCGACCGGGGCTCGGTAGAGATCGGTCCCTGTGCCGTTGGTGTCAATGATCAAGGGCTCGTCCACCAACATATCTGCGGCGCCGCTGGTGAAAATCACAAACTTGCCATTGCCGCTAATCACAGGTCTGGTCGACGTACTCGAGGCGCCGAAGATGCCGGCTGCTGTTCCGTCGATGCCAATGCTCAACAGCGTCGTTGTCGATTCGCCGGGCCCCGATTCATCAAACACGCCGTCCGCGTCGGCGTCGCGATCACGAACGAACACATTGGGTGTAACATCAAACTCAACACCCTTGACTAGGTCCGTAGCGTAGCTAACAAACGCGATGTAACGACCATCATCGCTGATGTCGGGGTAGAAAGACCCGGCGACGCTGGTTGCCGCACACGAAGAGCCTTCGCAGGTACCGCTGTCAGTACCGTCGGCGTTGATGCTGATCAGTACGGTGGTCCCGAGGACAAGATCGCGAACGAACACATCTTGAGTGTCGTTGGTGTCGGCGCCGCTGATCAAATTGTCGGCATGGCTTTGGAACGCGATGAAGCGTCCGTTCCCGTTGATTACCGGATTGGTCGAATAGTCGTTGCCGGCCTCGGGAGGATCGGGCAGCGGCGGAGGCGTAACGCTGATCAACTCGACGGCCAGCAGATGGCGTGGCTCAAGCCGCTCTAAAACTGATCGCCTCAAGGCATTGCGGCGTCGGCGTTGCGAATCGCGATCAAGCCTCACGCCAAGCGATCGGTTGGAGATTTTTTTTAGCGTATTCATCGGTGCTCTTCCACGGCTGTGACATGCGCCATCGGTTACCAGTGGAGGAAGCGACCGCTGCATGTCGACGGTCCGGCACACGGTTGATCAATCCCATTGCCCGCGTGCGATCAACTTCAATTCCTCGATCAGTTCCTGATTGTCGCACCTTGTGGTTGAGATCGCAACAAAATTGTCGCAGAACGGCGCTAAACCGGTTGCCACACATCCAGGGATACAGAGATACATCACTCGCGAAAGCCCGTGCTACGAAGCAGGCTTTGCTCACTGGAGATTCTTGATGCGAATGTTCTTGAATTCTGCCCACATCGGTTTGCCGGCGTGCAACTGCAGGGCCAGGATTCCTTCGCTCAGCGCATGATCGGGGTGGTCGGTGAAGTCCATGATCAGCCGGCCGTTCAAATAGTGCTGGATGTGGTTGCCTTTGGCGATGATGACGACGTCGTTCCACTCATCGACTTTCATCAGCTGTTTGAATTCTGCGGGCGTGATCAGTTTTTCATCGGCTACTTTTTTGCCGTCGGCTTCCCAGGTCGCTTTCTCGCCGACCATACAGACGCGGCCACGTTTGCCGCCTTCGTCGTAGATGAATCCGGGCACGTTGGGGAAGTTCTCTTCGTTGCGGATTTCATGCTGGTAGCCGCGTACGACCCACTTGTTGCGCACTTTGCCTTCGGTGATGTGTTTGGAGCGATACTGAATCCCCGAGTTATTGCTGGCGGTGCAGCGAAAGGAGAGTCGTAAATCAAAATCCTTCAGCTTGCCACCTTGCCAGATCAAGAACGTGTTTCCCTTGGCAGCATTCTCTTCAGTTGTTTCACCATGAATCACACCGTCGTTGACCGACCACAGACGCTGATCACCGTCCCAACCGGAGAGATCCTTGCCGTTAAAGATGACTTGGTACTGGCCCGTTTCCGGTGGCACTTTCTGGGCGTGATGGTCGGCACTGGCGGGAGCGGCAATCAAGATCACAGCGGCAACATTCAAACAGCGAAGCATAGAATTCTCCGATTCGTCGCGGGCGATTTTTTTGTGGGACATGATTATGACTGAAGTGCCGCGGAGAAGCTATCGTCCGCTGGTATGGATGATGGGGGTTTCGGGACTCAGGTCTTGGCACAATGATGGGGGCACGGAGATGGGGGCAGAATGATGCCAAACTGTTATCATTCTATCCCCGTCATCTGGCACGCTCTTTTCTCAATACGACGCCATTCCCCGCCATGACTGACTTGCCGCAACTGACCGACGAAGAACGGGCGACCTACCAGTGGCAGATGTGGGTGTCGGATTTTGGCGAACAGGGGCAGCGCAAACTCAAAGCGGCCTCCGTCATGGTCTCGCGTGTTGGCGGTGTGGGCAGTGTCGTGGCATACGAATTGGCAGCCGCCGGCATCGGCAAGCTCGTTTTGGCTCACGCCGGCAACGTTAAACACAGTGACTTGAATCGCCAACTGCTGATGACGCACGATTGGCTGGGCAAGCCGCGGATGGAATCGATCAAGCGTCGGTTGTTGGACTTGAACCCTCGGCTGCAGATCGTGGACGTTGCCGAAAATGTCAATGAGTCGAATGTGGCACGTTTGGTTGGGCAATGCGATCTGATTGTCGATTGCGCGCCGCTGTTTCCCGAGCGATTCGCCATGAACCGGCAAGCGGTATGTCAAAACAAGCCGCTGGTCGAATGCGCGATGTACGAATTGGAGGCCCACATCACAACCGTGATTCCCGGCAAATCACCCTGTTTGCAATGCATCTTTCCGCAGGACCCGCCGACATGGACGCGGGAGTTTCCTGTATTCGGCGCCGTCTCGGGCACGGTCGCATGCATGGGGGCGATGGAAGCGATCAAAGTCATTTCGGGCATCGGTGAGCCGTTGGTTGGTCGTTTGGTCCGCATCGATCTGCGTGACATGGAGTTTCAAAACCTGAAGGTCAAAAGACGCCCAGACTGTCCGATTTGCGGAGACCACTGATGAGAAACTTGGCCGTCATCTTGTTCGCCCTGATCTGCTGCCGAACCACGGCCGGGCAAGACTCGATTGCCAAGGAGATGATGGACCGACAGCTAAAGTCGATCAATGAAACGCCTGCCGATGTCCCGGTGATCCTGCGACTGGATCAGCAAATGGAAGAACTTCTCACGCGAGCAAACAAACTGCCGGAGGCGGACCGAGTCAAGTTCGTTGCCGACGGTCTTTCGCCTCAGCATCAGTTGTACGCGAAATTCGGGATGCCCGATTTAAACGAGTTCGCAAAGTACTTGTTGGGGAAAGCTCGATATCCCAAAGTCAATTTGCATCGCGACGCATTTGCCGGTCGAGATCTATCTGCGGAGATTCGGGCAGCTTACAAAAGATGTTGTGATCTTTACGGTAAACCGCTTTCCAAAGCCCCGCTGTACAAACTGGCATTCGGTTACCAATTAACTACGAACGCTCAGACGGAGGGGATCGACAGGCGGCTGGGGCGTCACATTGTCGTTTTGAATCGTTCGGCCTTGGCAGGCGGTCGATCGTGGCAGGCGGCCATCATTCATGAAAGCTGGCACTGTTTTCAAATCGATAAAGGGAAAACACTGCTTGAGAACGCGATGTTCGAGGGTGTGGTCACTCACTTGACGCAGGTCGTCGATCCGACCTTGGAGGATCACGAAGTGATGCTTTGGTCAAAGGCAGAATGGGATGCGGCGACCGCGCGTCGCGATGCCATCATCCGGGCATTTGCCAAAGACCGCGACTCGACCGATCCCCAGGTCAAGAACCGCTACATGATTCTCGGCCAGAAGCTCACCTCAGTTCCGGGCGCGCCGAGTCGCTGCGGTTATTATGTAGCGTTGTTGGCCGTGCGCGGCTGGCAGAAAGCACATCCGGATCTGGGCGCGGCCGAGTTGCTGGCGACAAACCCCGATGACCTCTGGCGCACTTTACCGATGGAGACAAAACCATGACCAAAGTCATGATTCCAACTTCGCTCAGACCGCATGTGGACGGACAACGCTTCGTCCAGATTGACGGTCAAGATGTCGGCACCATTCTAACGGAGTTGGCCAAACAGTATCCAAATCTGAAGAGCCATCTGTATGATGATAATGGCCAGCTCGTTTCATTTATCAATGTTTTTGTCGGCGACGAGAACATTCGTGATCGCGATGGTGTGCAGACGAACTTGAATGACAGCGATGAAATCCTGTTGGTGCCAGCGATGGCTGGAGGCTAAAGTCGTCGCACGCTCCGCGGGCGAACCGTTTACACTCGTTTCCAAGCTCCATGCCTGACGATTTAACAAAACAAGAAATCGAACGCTATGCCCGGCACCTTTCGCTACCGGAGGTCGGCAGGGCAGGGCAGTTGAAGCTGAAAGCTGCTTCGATCCTGCTAGTTGGTGCCGGCGGACTCGGTTCACCGCTGGCGACGTATCTGGCCGCTGCCGGCGTCGGTCGTTTGGGCATCGTCGACTTTGACGACGTTGACTTCTCGAATCTGCAGCGGCAAACAATCCATGGCAGCGACGATGTTGGTCGCCCCAAAGTGGTTTCCGCAGCCGAGACGATCAACTCCATCAATCCGAATGTCCACGTCGACCAATACAACCAGCCGCTGACCAGTGCCAACGCCATGCGGATCGCAGAGCCCTATGATTTGATCATCGACGGTACTGATAATTTTCCCACGCGGTATTTGGTCAACGACGTTTGCGTGATGCAAAGCAAACCGAATTGTTACGGATCGATCTTTCGCTTCGAAGGCCAGGCGTCCGTGTTTGGGTATCAAGCTGGGCCCTGTTATCGCTGTCTTTACCCGCAGCCGCCTGCACCCGGTGTTGTGCCCAGTTGTGCCGAAGGCGGCGTGCTGGGAGTGCTGCCCGGAATCATCGGAACGATTCAAGCCATCGAAGCGATCAAGATTATCCTCGGCCAAGGTGAAACTTTGTCCGGACGTCTGCTGTTGTTCGATGCACTCGATATGACGTTTCGCGAAATGAAAGTCCGCCGTGACCCCAATTGTCCTGTCTGCGGTCAAGATCCCACGATCACCGAGTTGATTGACTACCAGGATTTCTGCGGCCTGCCGGCAGCGGGCAGCGAAGCGGCCAAGGTCGAGCCGCAAAGCCCCTGGGATATTTCACCGCTGGAGGCGAAACAGCGGCTGGAATCAAGCGAGGTGCGTTTGCTGGATGTACGGGAGCCGCACGAGTATGAAATCTGCAATCTGGACGGACAGTTGATTCCGCTTGGGGAACTCGCCCATCGTCTGGGCGAATTGAATCCATCCGATCAAATGATCGTGCACTGCAAGAAAGGCGGCCGTAGTGCCAAGGCCGTCCAGTTACTGCGCGACAACGGCTTCTCGAAAGTTTTCAACCTGCGGGGCGGCATCACAGCTTGGTCCGAACAAGTCGACCCGACCGTACCAAAGTACTGATGCTCGCAGCGGTCGCCTCAGCGAACTCGCTTGCCCTGATTGTCCTTAGCTGGAAAACAGATCAGCGGAATTCAGATCGGCCGTCTGCACAGAACCATAGCGGAGATGAAATTGCTTAACGACGTCCAGGCGGGAGAATGTATGTATGATTTCGTCCGCGAACTATTCCCGATTTGCCGCAGTATTACCGGCGACGGTGTTCGTCGAACGTTGGCCATCATCAAAAGAGAAATTCCAGACCTGCACGTCGATGAAGTAGCCTCGGGCACCCAAGCCTTCGATTGGACCGTTCCCAACGAGTGGAGTATCAGGGGCGGATACATCGAGGATTCCGCGGGCCATCGGATCGTCGATTTTGCTGACAACAATCTTCACATCGTCGGTTACTCCACACCGATCGATGCGACGATGGAATTGAATGAACTCCAGCGGCACCTTCATTCGTTACCCGATCAGCCCGACGCAATCCCTTATGTGACTTCGTACTACAAACCTCGCTGGGGATTCTGTCTGGCTGACAGGCAACGGAAAAGTTTAAAGCCGGGGAAGTATCGGGTCGTGATCGACAGTACGCTGCAGGCAGGTCATTTGTCGTATGCAGATTATGTATTGCCCGGTGAAAGCCGCGATGAGGTTCTGATTTCAACATACGTATGCCACCCCTCGATGGCCAATAACGAATTATCGGGGCCAGCGGTTGCGGTCTGGTTGGCAAAGTCGTTGATGTCGTTGACCACGCGCCGCCTGACCTATCGATTTGTCTTTGTTCCCGAAACGATTGGTTCGATCGTGTACTTGAGCCGCCATTTGGAGTATCTCCAACAGCATGTGATCGCGGGTTTTGTGATCACCTGCGTGGGTGATGATCGTGGTTATTCCTTGATGCCCAGTCGCGAAGGCACGACGCTTGCGGATCGGGTCGCGGAGCACGTGTTACAACATCACGTTGACAATTTCACGAAATACAGTTTTCTCCAACGGGGAAGTGATGAACGCCAGTACTGTAGCGTCGGCGTGGATTTGCCTGTTACCTCCATCATGAGGTCAAAGTATGCTGCTTACGACGAATACCACACGTCGCTGGACAACATGGACTTGATATCGCCCCAAGGGCTCAGCGGTGCCTACCGTCTTTACTCTCTTTGCCTGCGTATCCTGGAGGCGAATCGCTGCTACCGTACGTCCGGTCCCTGTGAGCCGCAACTCGGTCGACGAGGCCTATATCCGACCTTGTCGACTAAGGATTCGGCAGCCCAGGTGCGGAGCATGATGAATTTTCTGGCCTACGCCGATGGCCAACGCGATCTGTTAGCCATCGCTGAAATCATTGGCGTCCCCGCTGTCGAATTGATTCCCTTGGCGGAACAGCTCCTGCAAGCTGATGTGTTGGTGGCGGTGTCACGCTGATAAATCCGGAACGAAGGTGGTGATCGATGAAAGATAAAGAAGATGCGATCGAAGCAGCGGTTGCCGAACTCGCGGATCGCTGGCGGTCTTCGGGACTCGGTGATGGTGATCTGGTCTTGCTGCATAGTGATATCACCGGAGTCGTACGCGAGTTTCGTACTCGTAAGGTTCGTCTTCGGTCAGCTGACATTCTGGAGTCGTTTCTGCGTTGCCTGGGAGCAAACGGAACATTGTTATTGCCGCTGTTTAATTTTGGTTTTGCCGAGGGTCAGCCGTTTGACATGCGTTCGACCACATCGCGAATGGGCGCTTTGACCGAAGCGGGTAGGGCTCATAGCGGAGCCGTCCGTACCGGCCATCCGATATACTCGTTTGCCGCGATCGGCAAACTGGCGGAAGAGTTCAGGGGAGTTACCAACGACAGTGGATACGATAAAGATTCTCCCTTTGGAATACTTCATCGACACGGCGGCAAGATAGCGGTTTTGGATTTGCCGTCCGATCAAAGCATGACCTTCATTCATTATGTCGAACAGTGCGAGCAGGTTCCGTACCGATTTCATAAGCGATTTGAAGGCAATTACACGGACGAGGACGGGAACACGTCGCTGCGGACTTTTGGCTTATTTGTGAGGCGTTTGGATCAAGGTGTTGTCACGGATACTGAGCGGATGGATCAACTGCTGTGGGACAGCGGAATTTGGCAGGGAGACCGGCCGCGTCAACAGACTCGCCTGCGAACGGGGTTGGCAACTGAAATTTATGACGCGATCACAGGCGTCATTCGCAGCGGTAATGCGTTGGGTATGCTTTACCGAATTGAGAAACCTGAGGCCACGGAAAATGGAGAGCAATAGTCAACACGTATCGCCGCGTTTTGATGCCAACCACCGATGACGACCATCACTAAGCTTGACGTTCGTGACATCCGTTTTCCCACGTCGGATGAACTTCACGGCTCCGATGCCATTCACGTCGATCCTGATTACTCCTGCGCCTACGTTACCTTGACCACAGACGTTGACGGTTTGCAAGGAGACGGCATCACGTTCACGCTCGGCCGCGGGACCGAATTGTGCGTGGCCGTGATCAACACGCTGCAGAAATTTGTTGTCGGTAAGACGCTTGAGTCGATCACCGCTGACTTTGCCGGTTTTTGGCATTCGGCCTGCAACGAAAGTCAACTTCGCTGGCTTGGCCCCGAACGCGGGCTGGTTCACATGTCGTTCGCAGCCGTTGTCAATGCCTTATGGGATCTGTACGCCAAACAACAGGGCAAACCGGTTTGGAAACTGTTGGCCGATATGCAGCCCGAGCAGCTGGTCAGCTGTGTGGACTTCCATCACATCACCGATGCGCTCACGCCTGAGGAAGCGGTCGAGTTATTGAAAGCGAATGAAGCAACCAAGGCACACCGTGAGCAGGAGCTCTTGGAGATTGGTTTGCCGGCTTATACATCCAGCGCCGGCTGGATGGGCTACGCCGATGATCATCGCCGAGAGTTATGCCGGAAGTATCTGCATGATGGTTTCCAATGGTTCAAGATGAAAGTGGGCGCGGACTTGGCTGACGACATTCACCGCGCCACAATCATCCGCGCAGAAATCGGCGACGATTGCCACTTGATGATGGATGCCAATCAGGTTTGGGATGCGGACCAGGCAATCGAGCAAATGCGGTCCTTGTCGCGGTTCAACCCGGTCTGGATCGAAGAGCCGACATCGCCCGATGACGTGCTGGCACACGCCAAAATATCCAAGGCGATCAGTCCTGTTGGTGTGGCCACCGGCGAAGCGATCTCCAATCGGATCATGTTCAAACAATTCCTGCAGGCCGGTGCGATGCAGTTTTGTCAAATCGATTCATGCCGAGTCGGCGGCGTCAACGAGTTGATTGCGATCATGTTGCTGGCAGCCAAATTCAAGGTGCCGGTTTGTCCGCACGCCGGCGGTGTCGGGCTTTGTAACTACATTCAGCACCTCTCCGCTTTCAATTACATTGCCATCGCACCGACGCTGGAAAACGTGGTCCTGGAGTATTCCGATCATCTGCACGAGCACTTCGTTGATCGCCTGCGCCTTGAAAACGCCCGATATCGATTGCCGACGAAACCCGGTTACAGCATCACGATGAAGCCGTCATCGCTGGATGCCTACGAGTTCCCCGGCGGAGCCGTTTGGAAGGATCGGGTGGAAGAATAGGCATACAAGTCCTTCGCGGCGGCCTGGACATCCCCGTTGCCAAACTCGAATCGGCTTTTCTTGCTGGTGCAAACGTTCAGCGTGTTGTGTTGGCCGCGGTGACGCAAACAAACCGCGGCGAAGAGATCGATTTCGATGCGTTGGTGGCAGCCGAATTGGAAGGCCGATGGGACCAGGAATTGGGACGTTTTTAGCCCTTCCCAAAGCCATTTGCCGCCGGCGATATTCTATGAATCGCCAGGAGCTGTTGGCTACAATGGCGATTCCATTTGCAACAGGAATCAACGGTGTCAACAAAACTCCGACTCACTCTTTGCATGGCTTTGGCCTCACTACTAGGCGGTCAGGCGATTGGGCAACAAAGTGCGCGCATTGAGCGTGCCAATCGCGGTTTGCAGGTTCTTTTTGATTTCAGCGGCAGCGGTGACACAGTACGCGATCACAGTGGCGTGGGCGATCCGCTGAACCTGCGGATCGAGAACGCCGACGCTGTGCGACGCACAGGTGATTCTTTGGAAGTCCGCGGCAAGACGCTGATCCGATCGGACCAGCCGCCCAAGAGATTGATGGAGGCAATCAAGCGGACCGGTGAAATTACGATTGAAGCATGGGTCACACCGGCACGAATCCAGCAGACTGGTCCCGCTCGAATCGTCACACTCTCCCCAAGCACCGTCCAGCGTAACTTTACTTTGGGACAGGATGGCGATCGTTACGACATTCGGTTTCGCAGCTCCAGTACTGATGCCAATGGCATGCCGTCGCTGTCCAGCCGATCGAAAACGGTGACGACGAAACCAACGCAAGTTGTTTACACGCGCGAAAAATCGGGGATCACCCGAGTCTTCGTCGCTGGCAAGGAAGCCGGCCAAGGCAGGGCCGATGGAAACCTGGGCAATTGGGATTCATCAAGCAGACTAGCGCTGGCCAATGAATTGACCAAGGATCGCCCTTGGCTGGGAACCTACCACTTGGTGGCGATTTTTGATCGTGCCCACACGGCCAGCGAAGTCGAAACGAATTACAAAGCCGGTTTGTCGACGGTCGCCACGACCGGATTCGCCAAGACGGCAAATCCTCCTGCGAAACCTCCGCCTGGAAAAGCTACCTCTGCGGGCACCGCAGCTAACGCCCGCGTTGGCCAAGGGCTGCAGGTGCTGTACGACTTCTTGGAAACCGATGGGAACCTGATTCGTGATCGATCCGGCGTTGGCAATCCGATTAACTTGAAGATTGCTGATCCGCAGTCGGTGCGGCGTGGCGCTGGAGCCTTGGAATTCATTGGCAAAGGAACGCAGGCGACTGCCGATGGTGCTTCCTCCCGATTGGCGGCAGCGATCAAGAAGTCGGGTGAGATCACGATCGAAGCCTGGCTGCGGCCGGCGAGCGGCAATCAAGATGGGCCGGCACGGATCGTCACGCTGTCCAAAGATCCCAGCAATAGAAACTTTACCCTGGGTCAGGATGGCAATCGCTACGACGTTCGCTTGCGGGCGACCGGTACCAGCACCAATGGCATCCCCTCGACAGCTTCCCCCCGCGCGAGTCTGTCGACGAACCTGACTCATGTCGTTTATACGCGTGACCGCAGCGGTCGAACAACGATTTTTTTGAACGGGCGTCCGGCCAATAAAGGCGACGCTAAGGGCGCGACTTCCAATTGGGATACTTCCTTTCGCTTAGCACTTGGTGACGAATATGGCGGCGGTCGTTCCTGGCTGGGAACTTATCATTTAGTTGCGATCTACAGTCGTGATTTGTCGCCCAGCGAAGTTCAGCAGAACTTCAAGGCTGGTCCCCGGGGCAGCAATCTGGAGGCGATTGCCGAACTAAAACGCGATCGCCGCGAAGAGGTTTTTATCACCAAAGTGGCACCGCTCATTTCGCAGCACTGTCTGGAGTGTCACGATACCGCCTCGCGGCAAGGCGGTCTGGATTTGTCGCGAAAGATCACCGCGTTTGCCGGCGGCGACAGCGGCAAAGTGATCACCGCCGATCAGGCATCGGAGAGTCTGCTTTGGCGATCGATCGAGGATGATGAAATGCCCCACGACCGGCCGCCGCTTTCGGCGGATGAGAAAATGCTGGTCCGTGTTTGGATCGATAACGGGGCGGTGTGGCCGCTCGATTTCATCGACCAGGCCGTCTACGCACACGAAGGTCGCTCGGGCGAGCTGTGGGTCCAGCGTCTGACGGTTGGTGAATACATCGCAACTGTGCGGGCGTCGGTCGGCATCGACATTGAAGCCGAAGCGAGAAAGCTACTACCGCCTGATTCGCGCGCGGACGGTTTCAATAACACCGCTTATAACTTGAACGTTGACCTGGGACATATCGACGCTTACGCAAAGCTCGCCGAGATCGTCGCGGGGCGGATGGACGTCGTTAAGTTTGCCGGACAATTCGAGAAGGGCCGCCGGCTAACGGATGACAACATGCGCGGCTTGATTGCCAAGATGGGTAAATGGTTGTTGCGCGGGCCGCTGAATGAGCAAGAAGTCGTCCTCTATCGCGGTATCTCGACAACGGTCGCCAGTTCCGGCGGCAGCTTCGAGGACGCCGTTCGTTATGTGATTGAAGCGATGCTGCAATCGCCAAGGTTCCTGTATCGATTGGAAAGCCAAATTGGGGACGGGACAGCCTGGCCGGTTGGAAATTTTGAACTCGCGTCGCGGCTGAGTTACATCTTGTGGGGTGCGCCGCCGGACAAAACATTGATGGCTGCGGCGGAGGGCGGTGACTTGAGCGATCCGGCTATCTTTGCCGCCCAGGTCAGGCGAATGCTGGAGGATCCCCGGGCAGTCACACGATCGCTCGAGTTCGTCGATCAATGGTTGAATCTGGACCGCTTGGACAACTTGCGTCCCAATCGAAACAAATTCCCGAACTGGGATCCCGCCCTTGCTGCCGACATGCGAGCGGAGACGTTGGCATTCGTGCGAGAGGTCCTTTGGAAACAACAGCGACCGATGTCCGATTTGTTAAACGCGAAAGTGACTTTTTTGACCAGCAGACTTGCCAGCCACTACGGCATCCAGCCGCGTGGCGGCGATGGGCTCAGCCGCTATGACTTGGCGGCCGCCGATCGGCGCGGCGGTCTGCTGACGCAGGGCAGCGTGCTGACCGTCGGCGGTGACGAAGCATCGATGGTGACTCGTGGGTTAATGGTTTTGCACCAGTTGCTGCGCGGCGTAGTCAAGGACCCGCCGCCATGTGTGGACACGACGCCGGTGCCGACCAAACCGGGTGTGACACAGCGTACGCTTGCCGAAAGCCGCATCGCCAACCAATCGTGCGGCGGGTGCCATCTGAAGTTCGAGCCGCTGGCGTTCGGGCTGGAAAAGTTTGATGGCTTGGGGAGCTTTCACGAAACTGATGAACATGGCAACCAGCTTCGCGAGGACGGCGAAGTCCTGATTCCCGGTGATCCCGAGCCGACGAAGTACAAGACATCCGCCGAATTGATGGGTTTGCTGGCTGCCAGCGGGCGGGTCAAAGAGAGTTTGACCTGGAAGCTGACCCAATTCGCCTTGGGCAGACCGCTCACCGCGTCCGATGCACCGATTGTCAGTGAAATTCACAAAACCGCTCAGCAACAAGGCGGGACTTACCCCGCCTTGATGTTCGCAATTTTGTCCAGCGATCTGGTACAAAAGACAATAACGCAGCCACAATAGTGGTGGGACTCGGCAGAGTTTCTGGCCCACTCCCCAATCCTCCGAATCTTTGCGTCGCCGCAACGATCCCTTGCGAAGTCAACAAATATGTCGAACAGAATTCATCGTCGCACTCTGCTCCGTAGTGCCTGTGCTGCCACGATTGGTTTGCCACTGCTGGAAGAGATGATGTTGTCGTCCGCAGTGGCGGCGTCCGGCGCGGAAGTCCCCGTCCGCGCGTTCAACGTTTTCTTTGGGCTGGGAATTCCCGCTCCCTTGCAACGGGAAGGTTTTGACGGAGTCCTCGAGCCGCTCGGTCCGCTCCGCGAAAAACTGTTGATCATGCGGAATGTTGACCAGGTCCGTTGTGACGAATCAGGTATTAACGCGCATTTTGACGGTGCCTCGGGCGCGTTCACCGCGGAGCCTCCCGATGGAGAAGCCAAAGCGGGTGGTCCGTCGATTGATCAGGCGATACGCAAGTCGGCGTATCCCCAAGGTCTGCCCGCCGGAATGGTGCCGACGCTGATTGCCGGAACATTCTTTCGCCGCAGTCGTGTCAGTCGCTATGTGCACAGTTACAACGCCGATGGCACGGTTGCCGCAACCATTCAGGAACAGCCCCGCGAATTGTTTGATCGCGTGTTTGGCTCGATTGGTGATGAAGGTGACGCGCGCAGCGATCGTTTGAAACGCAGTGTCTTGGATTCGGTGGTTCAGCAATACAAGTTTTACACGGGCAATAACTCGCCGCTTGGCCAGGCCTCGCGGCGGCGTGTCGCTGATCACTTGGAACGAATCCGCGAGTACGAGCAACGCGCGTTTTCGACGCAGCGGCGCGACCCGAACTCGCCCGACTTGCCGCGCAGATCAAAACTGTTGCACGGCGGACAAGCCGATCCTGGTGGTGAGGGTATCGACATGAAGATCGATGATTTGACCGAAGAGTGGCGATTGCTGGCTGATTTGTACGCGCTGGCAATTCAGATGGACCGGGTTCGCTTCGGGGCCATCACTTTCTTGGCCGCTGGCGAACGACTGCGAGTTACCGGTGACTACAAATACGACGGTCGGCTGGTCTATCAATTCGACGATGCCAAGCAGCTAAACAAATCGGGCTCGGCCGGTTGTAGTCACGAATGGTGGCATCAGTTCAATCCGAAAAAGAAAAATGAACAATTAAGAGCACACGCTCACATGAAGATGCGGGAGGTCGCTTACTTTTTGAAACGTTTGGATGAAACGACCGAGTCCAACGGGAAAACGATTCTTGAAAACTCCTGTATCACAATCTCTACTGAGTCGGGTGACGGCCGCCATAACGATGTCAAGCGGGAATTGTCCGGAGTCTTTCACGCCATCAGCAGCGCCGGGGGTCGATTCAAAACAGGTCAAATTATCGATGTCGATGCCGAGGGTATTGACGTTTACAACACGATGTTGTCAGCCATGAATTGCCAACATCGGCTGGGACCGGAAAAGCGTACGGCAACCGCGATCGACAAGATTCGGACCTAAAATCCGCGGTGGGTTCAGTTTTCAGTGCCGCAGCCCAGCACAAGGAGAGCGTCCGGCTTAGGAACTTCTGCTCAACAATCATGAAAAAGAGCAGCGGTGGCAGCGTATAGCCTGGGGTGAACCAACGAGCGACAGCAAAGTTGGGTGTAACCCCAGGAACACGATCCGCAGAATACCTTCCCCGCGGCGATTTGGCGGCATAGCCGCCAAATC
>JBFJVZ010000036.1:0-28683 GCA_041623895.1 Pirellulaceae bacterium
GCTTCCACCGCTATCTTATTTCATGATTATTGAGCAGCAGCTACTAAGCCGGACGCTCTACCTGTCCTGGCAATCTGTGTCGAACTTGTTGCCAGGACAGGTCCTGGCCCACGCGCTACACGCTGAATAACACACCCAAGCAATGTTCCGACCCATCCTCGCCTGTAGCCTGCTTTGTCTTTCTTTGACAACCGCCGCTGCCCGGAAACCCAACATCATCTACGTGCTCGCGGATGACTTGGGCTACGGTGATTTGTCGTGTTACGGACAGAGTACGCTTTCGACTCCCAACCTGGACAGGATGGCCAGCGAAGGAATGCGTTTCACCCGTCACTATGCCGGCAGCACCGTTTGCGCGCCCTCGCGCTGTGTGTTGCTGACCGGCAAACACATCGGGCACGCATCGGTTCGCGGCAACCAAGGCGGCTTGATCGCCGACGAAGAATTCACGATCGCGAAAATGCTTCGTGATGCCGGCTACGCGACTGGATGTGTCGGCAAATGGGGTGTGGGCAATCCTCCACCGCTGAACGATCCCAAACGTAATGGGTTCGATTACTTCTACGGTTACGTGAACATGTTTCATGCTCACAACTTCTATCCCGAATTCATCATCCGCAATGGCGCAAGCGTCGCTCTGCGAAACGTGTTGGCAGCCAAATGGAAACAGCCACAGCAGCCAGGACGCGAAGGCCGCGGGGTTGCTGAAAAGAAAGTCGACTACGTCCCCGATTTGGTCACCGCCGAGGCACTTCAATTCATCCAAAGGAATCAGTCCAAACCATTCTTTTTGTATTACGCACTGAATGTTCCGCATGCCAACAACGAAGGCGGCAAAGACGGCATGGAAGTTCCCAGCTTTGGCGAGTTTGCCAACAAAGATTGGCCGAAGCCGGAAAAGGGATTCGCGTCGATGATTCGCAACATCGATCGCGACATCGGACGGGTGCTGGCGAAACTACAAGAGCTTGACATCGACCAGAACACCATCGTGTTCTTTTCCAGCGATAACGGACCTCACCAGGAAGGCGGCCATCAAATGCCGTTCTTCGATTCCAATGGTCAGTTGCTGGGCATGAAACGCGACTTGTACGAAGGCGGCGTGCGGGTGCCGCTGATTGTCAGGTGGCCGGGCAAGATTACTGCGTCGACAAGCACGGATCATCGATGCGGCTTTCAAGACATGATGCCGACCCTTGCCGAGCTTTGTGGTGCGGCCGCGCCGCAGCTGGACGGCATTTCGTTTGCCCCGACGCTGTTAGGCAACCCGCAGTCACAGCAAAAACATCCGCATTTATACTGGGAGTTCCAGGAACAAGGCGGCAAACAAGCAGTCCTCAAAGACAATTTCAAAGCGGTACGATTGAACTGGATCAAGAACCCGGATGGACCGCTGCAGCTGTTTGATCTATCAAAGGACCCCGGGGAAACGGATGACATTGCCGCATCACATCCCGAAATCGTCGCCGCGATGAACGAGATCATGAAGCAAGAGCACGTCGAGCCGTGAAAATCAGGCGTCACCTCCCCCTTCGGGGATGGTCACAAGTCCAGTCCAGCACACAACCGAGACGAAATTGAGCCAAAGCGACGAGCCTTCATCGAGCGACTCGAATCCGTACGAGCCGCCCGGTGATGCGCCCAGCGAAGACAACGTTAAAGTTCGCAAAGCCGCGATCGCGTTTATTCTGCTGACGCTGTTCATCGACATCTTGGGCATCGGCATCATCATCCCCGTGCTGCCCGAGCTGGTTCAAGTCCTGATCGGCGGCAAAGAATCCGAAGCCAGCGTGTACGTCGGCATCATTGCGGCCATGTATGCGCTGATGCAGTTTCTATTCGCGCCGATCGTCGGTGCCCTCTCGGACCGCTTTGGCCGCCGCCCGATCATCCTGGCATCCCTGTTTGGACTTGGCATCGATTTCTTGATCCAGGGATTCGCGCCCAATATCTGGTGGCTGTTTGTCGGCCGCGTGCTGGCGGGGATCATGGGCGCCAGCTTTACCACGGCCAACGCTTACATTGCCGACGTGTCCACCGACGATACGCGGGCCAGAAACTTTGGCTTCGTCGGCATGATGTTCGGGTTGGGCTTTACGATCGGCCCGGCCTTGGGAGGTGTGCTGGGTGGGATCGATCTGCGTTTGCCCTTCTTCGTGGCTGCGGGCTTGTCCTTGGTGAATTGGCTTTACGGTTACTTCATTCTGCCCGAATCGCTGCCACCGGAAAAACGCGGGGTCTTCAAACTGGCGCATGGTAATCCATTCGGCACCATTAAAAAGTTGAGCGCTTATCCGTTCGTGGCCGGCCTGGCCGTTGTCTTTGTGCTCAAATCACTGGCCCAACGCGGACTGGAAAATGTGTGGGTTCTGTACACCGGCTATCGCTTCGATTGGGATGCGACGACCAACGGACAGGCGCTCTGTTTGGTTGGGATCACCGCGATCATCGTGCAAGGCGGCCTGGTACGACCGGTCTGCAACCGATTTGGTGAACGCCGCGCATTGGTCGTCGCCACCATTATTTCGGCGATCGCTTTTCTTTGTTACGGCTTGGCCAATCAAGCGTGGATGATGTATGCGATTATCATGTTCGGTTCGCTCGGCGGGGTTGCCGGCCCCGCGATTCAGAGCCTGGTGACGCAACGTGTCGATGAATCTGAGCAAGGCAAGATTCAAGGGGCACTGACCAGCCTGATCAGTCTGACCAACATCATGGCGCCGCTGTTTTTCACCGCCGGCTTGTTTCGCTATTTCACCAGCGACAAGGCGCCCGTCGAAGTCCCGGGCGCGCCCTTCCTGGTTGGTTCGGCGTTGCTGGTGATCGCGCTACTGGTCACGATTCGACTGTTCCGCCGATTTCCGGATAAGTATTCAACGAGTGCACCATGAGACTTCCGCTACATTTCCACCCGGATCACGCGACGACCGGCAAACGTGTTGCCCGATTCCTCACTGGCACGGACTTCGATTAATTGCGTTCCCGGTTTTAACGTCTCCGGCAAGGCAGCTTTCCAGATGTGCGGCGTTTGATGAGGCTTGGTGACGCCAAGCCCAATCGCCTTTTCCCGTTCGCACATCGCTACGAACGCCGGATCGTTCATGGTTACTTGTGTCATGGTTTGCCAGGCCCCGCGGCCCCCAACGCGCATTTGAACCCTGGAACGGACAGAACCATTAAAGACATTTACCAAGATCGTCGTGTCCGGCAAATCGGCAAGGCTGACCGACTCGGGGGCGTAAATATTCATCTGGTAATCGGCCGGTCTGCCAACAGGTTTCATGGTCAACGAATAATCTCGCCCGTCGAATTCCATTACCGAATAACCATTGGGACCACCGTCGCTCATCGTCGTGTGCGGGATCCCGCGTTCATCCTTTTGGCCTCGCCACCAACTACCGCAGACAGTGACGTTAACAATGTGGTGATGTTTTTGTTTGCCGCGCCAGCCGTCTTCCTTGCCGATAAACCGATGCTCCATGAAATGCCGGTGCGCCGAAATTGACACCGCCGCCGGCCGTTGTTCGATCAAGCGATAAAGCTCCTGACGATCAGTGACTTCGGTCAGCGGAATGTGCATCATCAGCACCACCAGTTGATCATCGGGAATCAAAGCCAAATCGTTACGAATGAACTGCATCTGCTCCGCACCCAACCCGCCGTGATAGTGGGCTTTTGCATCATCGGTTGGTCCATGCCACATCACGTCGTCCAAGACCATGAAGTGCGTCGGCCCGTAGTTGAATGAGTAGTAAGCCGGACCATACACCCGCTCGAATGTTTCATCGCTGTGCGCATCATCCGCAGCTTCATAATTCAGATCGTGATTGCCGATGACGTTGTACCAGGGAATCCCGATCAGCGCGATTGCCTGGTTTTGCGGCCCCATCATCGACAAATCGTCAAACACGATGTCTCCCAGCGTCACCCCAAACGCGGCGCCGTGGGCGGCTTCTGCGATCACCCGCTCGTAAACATCATGCGTGTTGTACTCGACTTCTTTGATGTTGCGAGGCTGCGGGTCACCAAACATGATCGCCCTGAACTTGTCGGGCTCCGAGCATCGCCGCAGGGGAAAGTCAATCGATTCGGGTAATGGACCGGTTGGATCGACACCGGCGTACTTGAAGTCTTTCGGAGATCCGCCGGGTTTGTGAATGTAAAAGAACTGGGGCAGGTTGTCGTGATCGACCGGTGTCATCCAATTGCGCGGTTTGATCACAAAGACGATGTCATCATCATCGACTTTCAACTCATAACGTCCCTGATCATCTGTTTGGACAACGTCGCGACCGTTACTGATGCCGATTCCGGGAATACCGGCTTCGCCGGCATCGCGGGACTGGTTGTTGTTCTTGTCTTCGTAAACCACTCCGCGAGCGGATTGATCTTTTGTCCCCGACTCAGCTTGCGGCGACGTTTCGTGCGCCGGCGCGTGGGCATCAAGAACCAAGAACAGGAAGACGGCGAAACAGCAACTGTACAGAATCGGCATCAATTCAACTTTTCGAAGGGGTTATGATTTCAGAGCATTCTCAACGAAGACAATGCCAGGGAAGACGGGTACGGGTGGGAGTGCGAGCTTACTGCGGCTCAGCCTGAGCTTCGCCCTCCCGCGCTAAGCGGACGATTCGGGAATCACACGACTGACGTCTTCGCTCGTATCTTAATCACCCGTCAGTGAAACCGCCCGGCTCCCCACAGTTGGTTGCGGCTGGGCGGGACTTCGCCGGGCTCGACCGGGTTTTGATACAACAGGCGATGCACGGTGTGTTCTGATCCCTGCACGTGGTCTCGCTGGTAGTGCCACTGTTGATGATCGGGAACCAAATTCTCATGATGCGGCCAAGGATCAAACGGATCATAACCAAGTGATTCCGTCAGTTTGGAAGAATCGAGCGTCACGTTCCCGGCCCGCGGCGGCATGGGGCCGGCTTCGATTCGCGGGCAACCTTTCAACAGTTCGGGATCGTAACCTCCGGCGACGCTGACGATCTGTGCGATTTCATACAACGTCAACCGCCGCGGGCCGCCGGCATGAAAGATCCCCGACAACGGTCGAGCAAGCAGCCTGGCAAGCAAACGATTCAGGCAATCCGTGTACTGCGGTGTTCGCACCTCATCGAAATACAGGGTCGCCGGTTTGTCTTGTTTGAACCGAGACGCGATCCAATCGATCGCGCCGGCATGCCCGTTAAAGCTGATGCCCATCGGCAGCGAGATCCGCAGGATACAGGCATCGGGCCGGGAGTTGATCACGACCCGTTCGCCTTCCACCATCTTGGCACCGTAGACCGTGACCGGATTGGGCTGATCATTTTCACAGTACCCTCCCCCGTTGCGTCCGGCGAAGACAAGATCGATGGAGAGATGTATGACTTGTGCGTTGTGCTTTTTCGCGCAGGCAATCAGGTTCTCTGTACCGGTGACGTTCAAGCGATGCGCCATCTGTGGATCAAGCTCGCATGATTTCAAACGGCAACTGCCGGCGCAGTTCAACAGGCTCGCGAATTGATGCTCATCCCACAGCCGTTCCACGGCGGCCTTGTCTTCCACATCGCAGGCCACAATCCCTTCACCCGACAACGGCCACATCGACGACTGACGAATCCCCAACACCTGATCACCGTAACGCCGCCGAAAATAATGGAACGCGTTGTAGCCCGGAACACCTGCAATTCCGGTTACAAGCATCGGTAGTGGTGGCGTGCCGTTCATATCGAATCCCCGTGGCTGTGCCGTGGGGGTTTTTGGGATTGGGGAGCCGCGCCACGGAGTCGCGGGGCACGAACACAAGGTATAGTAGGAGCCCGACAAAACATTCTCTCCGCGAGCCCCGTCCATGAAACCGCGATTCACGTTCCTTGCCTGCTTCGTCGTCCTGGTTGCAAATCCGACGTTTGCCAAAGACAGTCCCCCCAACATTGTCATGATCATGGCGGATGACTTTGGCTACGAGTGCGTCGGAGCCAACGGTGGAACATCTTACAAGACGCCGGTGCTGGACAAAATGGCAGCTGAGGGTGTGCGATTCGAGCACTGTTACTCGCAGCCAATCTGTACGCCCTCGCGAGTCAAGTTGATGACCGGGATTTACAACGTCCGCAACTATGCCGTCTTCGGGTTGCTGGAAAAGAATCAACGGACTTTCGCCCACATTCTGCGTGATACCGGCTACGCGACCTGCGTTGTCGGCAAATGGCAATTGGGCAAAGACGATAAGCTGCCCCGGCACTTTGGCTTCGATGAACACTGTTTGTGGCAGCTATTTCGCAGACCGAGCCGTTATGCAAGTCCCGGCTTGGAGATCAACGGAGAGGCAAAAGATTACTCACCGGGCTACGGCCCCGATGTCGTCACCGAATACGCACTCGACTTTATTGACCGCCATCGGGAAAAACCCTTCTTGCTGTACTACCCGATGATCTTGACGCACTGCCCGTTCGAGCCCACGCCGGACTCCAAAGACTGGGATCCGAACAGCAAAGGATCGCCCACTTACAAAGGTAAGCCGCCCTATTTTGCCGACATGGTCAACTACATGGACAAGATCGTCGGCCGCATCTTAAGCCGCCTGGAAGACGCGGGTGTGCGCGACAATACGCTGGTGATGTTCACCGGTGACAATGGAACGGACGAGCCGATCGTGTCGATGATGAATGGTCGGCAAGTTGCCGGCGCAAAGGGTAAGACAACTGACGGTGGAACTCGCGTGCCCTTGATCGTGCAGTGGCGGGGCAAGACACCAAAAGGACTCGTGTCCCATGACCTGGTCGACTTCAGTGACTTTCTGCCGACGATGTGCGAAGCAGCCGGCGTTGACGTGCCCGAAACTCCACAACTGGATGGCCAAAGTTTTCTGCCCCAGTTGATGGGCGAGCCCGGCAACCCGCGGCAGTGGATTTACGTCTGGTATGCCCGCAACGGTGGAGCGAAGGGAAAAGAATTCACACGGAATCAACGATACAAGCTGTATCGCAGCGGCGAGTTTTACGACATTGAAAACGATGTGCTGGAGAAGCAAGCTTTGCCACAGGCATCGCTTGGTGATGACGCCAAGGCGGTCCGCCAGATGCTCCAAGCGGCGCTCGATCGATACACCGATGCGCGGCCGGCCGAATTCGCCAATTGGAAAAAAGACCAGCAGAAGAAAAACAAACAAAGCAAAAACAAAAAAGTTCAAAAATGATCCTTCCTTGAAGCTGCGGTCTGCGATTTCTCAAACCGTCAAGCCTTTTCTCTTGGTGGCATGAATCTAAATGAATAACATTGCACGACATCTGTTGCTGCTGCCAAACGTTGCGGCGTACGGCCTGGCCTTTGCGGGCATCAAATATCTGATTCGATCTCCCACGCCGTTGGATCCCGAAAACACATGGGAGTTGCTGACTCGGGATCCTAACAAAGTGATGAAATGGGTTATCGAAAAGCACCCGCCCATGTGGTGGCGACGAATTGTTCATGCCCGCCACTTCAGCCAGGCTCACGAGATCGGTATCGCCGAACATTACGACGTGTCCAATGAGTTCTACAAACTGTTTCTGGACAAGAAGTACATGTTCTACACCTGCTCCGATTATCACGCCGATACGAAAACAATCGAGGAGGCGCAAACCAACAAGGCCGAACACATCACCGGCCTGATTGATCCCCATCCAGGCGAAAAAATTCTGGAACTCGGCTGCGGCTGGGGATCGATGATGAAGCACCTGTATCAGGTCACCGGCGACAAAGACAACTTGTACGGTTACACGATTTCCAACGAGCAAGTCGAATACAACAAACAGGAGAATGGTTTTAACGTCGAGTTTCGGAATTTCATCACCACCGATTATCCCGAGAATCACTGGGACAAGATCTATTCGATCGGCGCCTGGGAAGCCGTGCGCCCGGAAGACCATTTCCAGCTGATGCAAAAGCTGTATCGAACACTGAAGCCGGGCGGCCGGTTGGTGCTGCACTATTTCTGTTTTTCAACCGACAAACGGCCCGCAAATTCTTCTTGCGGGATCATTTACTTTCCCGGACATATCTTGTCGTCTTATCGATTCTATGTTCACGAGTTCGAGCGCGCCGGTTTTCATATCGCCGCCCGCAGCATGCATGACTACCGGCCCACGCTGAGAGCCTGGTTTGATAATTTGGTGGCCAACAAAGAGCAGGCGCTGAACATCGTCGACGTGGAAACGTACAACCGTTACATCACTTTCTTTCCGGCATCGTGGCGTTACTTCCACGATGCGACCGGCATGCTGATCCGCTGGGTGCTGGAAAAGCCGGCGAAGTAATCGTGACCGGGAGGGCGACGCTCCCGCGGAGCCGAGTTTTAAACCGGGAGGGCGACGCTCCCGCGAAGCCGCGATTTTAAACCGGGAGGGCGACGCTCCCGCGGAGCCGCGATTTGAACGCACGTGCGGCTCAGCGGGAGCTTCGCCCTCCCTCAGTCATGCCAGCGGCGCTAATTCCTTGATCGGTTCGCCAAATGGCAGAATCGGCATCGGGCGGCCTTGCAGATCGTACAGAATGTGCCCGTGATCGATGCCCAGATGGCGATACACGGACGCCCACAGATCGTTTGGCGTCAAGAATCTTTCGATCGGATGTTCGCCTTTATCGTTCGTCGCTCCGATCACCTGGCCGGTTTGCATGCCACCGCCGGAGACCAGCACGGACATCGCTTTGGGCCAATGATCGCGGCCTGGTTGCTGCACACCGGTTTGCGTTCCCCGCTGAACCGTGATTCGCGGCGTACGACCGAATTCGCCAGTGGCCACTAACAGAACTTTGCGATCGAGACCACGGTTGTAGAGATCTTCGATTAGAGCGGAGAGCGCCTGGTCGTACACCGGCAATCGCCACTGGCAATCCTTGAAGATGTGTGCGTTGACCGCATGCGAATCCCAGTTGTAGGCGGCCTCCTTGGGCCTCGGGTTCGTGGCGTTCTCCCAGATCATCGTGACGAATCGCACCCCGGCTTCGACCAGCCGGCGACCCAGGATTGCACGTTGGCCGTACGGATGCCAACCGTAGCGATCACGCAATGCTTTTGGTTCCTTTGATAGATCAAAAGCATCTCGTACTTTGTCGCTCATCAACATGTTGATCGCTTGACGGTTAAAGCCATCCATTGCTTTCATCGCGCCCGACTTGTCGATGTCGCGGCGGAATCGATCGACGCTGCTGAGCATGGCCAGCCGGTCATCCAAGCGACTTTCCATCTCTTTCTTGATCCCAATGTTTTGGACTTTGAAGTCCGGATCACTGGGGTCGCCACCGACAATGAAAGGCGTCGTCGACGGTCCCAGCCACGCCGGTCCCATCGCAAACGTATCGATGCCGGCGCGGCTGGCGTCAACCTCGGTCACGCAAACCGGGATCTCGCTGGTACCATCTTCCAGCATTTTTTTTACGATGCTGGTGACCGCCGGTGCATCGTTGACAGTGCCCGTCGGCGTGGCGGGGATGCGGCCGGTCATCAATCGTTTATGCCCGCCACCATGGTCGGCGAATTCATGATGAATCGAGCGAATGAGGGTAAACTTGTCCGCGATTTTTGCGTGCCTCGGCAGCAGCTCGCAAACATCAATCCCGGGCACGTTGGTTTTGATCGGCTTCAATTCACCTCGATACTCGGCCGGCGCATCCGGCTTCATATCGTATGTTTCCATGTGCGGCGGACCGCCCGGTAACCAAACAAAGATGACCGACGTGTCGCTTAAGTCGTCGCCAGCGGCGGCAGCTTGGGCCTGGTAAGCCAGGAAGTCCGCCATGCCCAAGCCCATTACACTGAGGCCGCCAAATTCAAGAAACGTCCGACGCTGGACCGGACCTGGACATCGTCGCTGGCTTTTCATGCGTGCTGGTTTCAATGCAAGGTGGGATATTTTGGCAGGACGCCAGGAGGGGGTTTCCACAATTATGTACAAATGGATCGAACTTTGGGGACGTCAAAGTTTGGAAAAACTGGTTAAAACCGGCTGGTTTCGCTTCCGCCCTGTAGCAAACTGAGAGAAAATCTGTACTCCCACCCCACCCAGCAGCAGTTATTCTCCCCCCGTTGCTGTCGATAAAACCTTTGATGCCCGCATCCGATCACACCCGTTGCGCCGCCCTTGCCCGTTTCCTTTGCGGGCTGATTCTGTGCTTCTTGCCGACATCCAGCGCAGCGGAGCCGGAAACGGCCGTCGCGCTGACGACGTCGGTCGATCAGATTGATCTCGTCGGACCGGATGCTGCACAGCAAATCGTGATCACCCTGGCCGATCCAACAGGCCACCTGTCTGACGTTACCCGCGAAGTCGAATTCACGGCGCAGCCGGACGGGATCGTGGCGATTGACGAAACGGGATACGTCACGCCCCACGGGAACGGGCGGGCAACCATCACGGCAGATCACGACGGTTTAGCCAGCGTCGGGATCACGGTCACCGTTGCAGAATTCGAACGCTCACAAGCGATCAGTTTTCCCAACGACATTGTCCCGCAGTTGACGCGGGCCGGTTGCAATGGCGGGACTTGCCACGGCACGCCCAAGGGCCAGAACAACTTTCGTTTGTCGCTGCTGGGATACGAACCGGATTCCGATTACGAATTTCTGACGCGCGAATCACGTGGACGACGAATTTTTCCGGGGGCTCCCGCGCGAAGCTTGCTATTGGAAAAGGCCAGCGGCGGTCAACCGCATCGCGGCGGCACACGGATCGAAAAACAAAGCGTTGCCTACAATCTGATCCATCGATGGATTGCCGACGGGCTGCCGTATGGTCCTGAAGATGATCCAACCGTTCAGCGGATCGAAGTGACACCGGCCGAACGCGTCATCCAGCGTCATGGCGAGCAACAATTGACGGTGACCGCGCATTTCAGTAACGGAACGAGTCGCGACATCACGCGGGTGGCGGAATACAAAGCGAATCAGCCGGACATGTGTGACGTCGATCATCACGGGCTGGTATCGATCAAAGAGCTGACCGGCACCGCGGCGGTGATGGTGCGTTTCCAGGAACATGTGGACGCCTTTACGGCAACGATTCCGCTGGGAGTGCCCACGCCCAACCTGCCGCAACCGGCGAACTTCATCGATGAATATGTCTTCGCCAAGCTCCGCACGCTGGGCTTGCCAGCTTCGCAAATCTGCGACGATTCGACCTTTGTGCGACGTGCGTCGCTGGACATCGCCGGCCGGTTACCCACGCTTGCGGAGACAGTTGCGTTTCTAAATTCGGAGAATCCCGACAAACGTGCCGCGCTGATTGACGATCTGCTGGGCAGTGAAGGTTACGTCGATTGGTTCGCCAACAAATGGTCGGGAATCCTTCGCAACAAAGCCAACGGAAATCTCGAACAAGTCGCCAGAGAGACTTACGGTTTTCATGCCTGGATTCGCGATAGTCTGCGGACCAACAAACCCTTTGATCGGTTCGCCAGGGAATTAATCACGGCGCGCGGAAAACCGAGCACCAATGCAGCGGTTTCCTGGTACAGGGCTGTCAGTGATCCCAATGAACGGATGGCAGACATTGCTCAGGTTTTTTTGGGAGTGCGAATTCAGTGTGCCCAGTGTCACCATCATCCCTACGAAAAATGGAGCCAAGATGACTACCATGGCTTTGCTGCTTTCTTTTCCACGATCGACCGCAAGGAGGTTCGCAAGCTACCCGAAGACGACATCCTGTATCACAAGCGAGTCATCGCAGTCGCCAAAAACCCCAACACCAACCAGCAGCTGAAACCCACGCCACTGGATGGTCAGCCCCTGGAGATACCTGCTTCGCGCGATCCGCGGATCGATCTTGCTGACTGGATGAGCGACGAATCGAATCCATACTTTGCCAAGGTGTTGGTCAATCGATATTGGAAACATTTTTTCGGTCGCGGGCTGGTCGAACCCGAAGACGACATCCGCGTCACTAACCCGGCAACGCACCCGCAGCTGTTGGACGATTTGGCCAAGTCGTTCATTCAATCTGGATACGATTTGCGGCAACTGTGCCGGCTGATTTGTAATAGCAAGTCGTATCAGCAGAGTTCGTTTCCAAATCGGTACAACGAAGACGACGCGCAGAACTTTGCCCGCTACTATCCACGCCGCTTGGCTGCAGAAGTGATGCTGGATGCGATCAACGATGTGGCCGGTGCCAAAAACAGTTTCAACCGGCAACCACTGGGGGCCCGAGCCGTCGCGTTGCCCGATGATTCGGCCAACAACGAGTCGTTCTTCTTGCGAGCCTTCGGCCGACCACAAATGGATACGGCTTGCGAGTGCGAACGTTCCACGAGCGCCGACCTCGCCCAAAGCCTGACATTAATTAACTCGGACACCATTCACCAAATTCTGCAAACGACAACCGGCACCGCACGGCAGTTGGCAGCCGACAAGCAGCGCGATGATGAATCCAAGATCGTCGACTTGTATATGCACGCGTTGTCACGAAAACCGGACGAGCATGAACTTACCACCGGACTCGCTCACCTGAAAAAGAAACGGGAACAATCGGCCGCTGATCCAGCTGCTCTGCCGGCTAATCAAGCGGAGCGAGAAGCTTACGAAGACATCATTTGGGTCGTCGTGAACACCAAAGAATTCTTGTTCAATCATTGACCGTGAAATATTTTTACCGAATCGCAAGGCGAAGTCCCGCGAACAAGTCCGGCGTCTATGACCGGGACGGCGAAGCTGCTGCTGAGCCGCAGGTCCGCTCAAATCGCGGCTCGGCGGGAGCCTCGCCCTCCCGTTTAGGACGCGCACTTCGCGTCATGTTTGTCGCTGCCTTGCTGTTTTCAGACAACGCCTTTGCCCAACTTCCCACGGCCAATCTGACGCGCATGGAACCGCACGTGGGCAAGGCCGGTGATTCGGTGGAACTTAACTTGATCGGCGAGAATCTGGATCAGTTGACGGGGCTTCGTTTCACGCATCCGGGTATTGCCGCCGAACCGGTGTTGCTGCCAGCCGATGACTTTTACCCAAGTCGCATCAATGGCACACGATTCAAAGTCAGCATCGCTGAAGATGTGCCCGCGGGCATTTACGAAGCGCGTGCGGTCGGGTACTTCGGCCTTTCCACCGCCCGGCCTTTCGTTGTCGCCGCCGCAGATTCCAACGAAATCAACGAAACCGCTGGAAACAACGACCCCGAAAACGCCATGCCGGTGGAAATCAATTCGATCGTCAATGGAACGATCGCGTCACGAGCTGTCGATTGGTTCAAGTTCACAGCCAAGTCCAATCAAACGGTGCTGCTGGAAGTCGTCGCCGAGCGGATCGATTCGCGACTCGACAGCCAATTAATCCTGTACGATGCCGACGGTCGCGAACTTGATCGCAACCGGGATACGTATGGTCGCGACTCTGTGCTTCGAGTGCGTGCGGATCGCGATGCTGAGTATTACGTGGCCTTGTCCGACATTCTGTTTCGCGGCGGCAGCGAGCATTTTTATCGATTGCGAATCCATGATCAGCCGCACGTGGACTATGTATTTCCACCCGCCGGGCAACCGGGGTCGACGGGACGATACAGCTTGCACGGTGCGAATCTTCCTGGTGAATCGATCGAAACCGACATTGCTTTAGCGAACAAAGCCGTCGCGCCGTCGGGTTTTTTCCCGGGACAACCGCGTCAGGGAATCTTGCCAGGCTTTGTCTACCAACACGGTGATGCCAATCCAGTTCGCATCGGTTTCGCGACCGCGCCCGTGGTGATCGAAGACTTCGCTTCGGCAATCCAAGAGGTCTCGATCCCGGCGGAAATCGCAGGACGATTCGATCAACCTGACGATGAAGACTCGTTTCGATTCACAACAAAAAAGGGCGTGACGTACTGCGTCGAAACGATCGCCGACCGCATGGGTTTTGCCGTCGACCCCTGTCTGCTGATTCATCAGATCGACGTTGATGAACAAGGTTCCGAGACATTGACATTGGTCGCTGACAACGACGACATGCCTTCTTTTTTTAGTGTGGACGGAAAAGATTCGATCAACGCCGACACCAGCGACGCAGCTGTCAGCTTTACTGCCCAGCGTGACGGACCGCACCAGGTCACCATCGTCAACCAATTCGGCGACGGCGGACCAGCGCACATTTACCGATTGGCGATTCGGCAGCCCACACCCGACTTTCAATTAATCGCGACAACGGAACGCCCACTAGCCACCAACCGGGCCGGCTATTCCGTGACACCGCATTTGCGACGTGGTGCGAGATGGGGCATCCGCGTCATCTGCCCACGGCAAGATGGTTTTGCAGGCGACATTCTGGTCACCGCCGAGGACCTGCCGGCTGGCGTGACGGCGAAACCACTCACCCTGAGCGGGAAAACAGATCAAGGAATTTTGGTGGTCAGCGCGGACTCCAACGCCCAATCTTGGTCGGGCGACATTCGCATTGTGGGACGCGCAAAGGTCGCTGAGGCGGAACTGGTCCGCGAAGCTCGATTCGCATGCCTGGTTTGGGGGCACATTTTCGCGGATTCGATCCGTGTCCGTTCACGACTTACCGAGCGAGTTCCCCTGTCGGTAAACCAGCACGAAAATGCGCCGGTCGTGATCGAGCCCGCAGAAGACAAGATTTGGACCGTCGAAATCGGCAAGCAACTGGAGATCCCGATCAAGGTCACCGATAATGGATCGCGAACCGGCAATCTGACCATCGAGCCGCGAGGTTTATTCGGAATGCTGCGAAGCCCGCCGACAGTCAACATTGCGGAAAACGAATCTACGGGCACACTGAAATTCAGCTTCGCGCCCAACGGCAATTTCCAGGTCACGGCGGGACATCATCAGTTTTCGCTGCACAGCACCGGCGTGGCCAAGTATCGGCAAAACGTCAAAGCCAGCATTGATGCGGTGACAGATCAACAGCGAATCGACAAGCTCGTCGCACAGATTGCTGCCGAATCGGAACAGGCAAAGGTCGCGTTGGAGCAAGCTCGGGCGGCGCTAGCTTCGATCACGCAGAAAACGAATGCCCTGTCGGCTGAAGCCAAGGCGGCGGCGCAGGAAGAACTGGAAAAAGCAAAGCTGGCGGTGCAAACGGCCGAGCAAACCGCCAAGACGTCTGCTGAAAAATTGAAATTAGCCGAGCAAGCAAGAACGGAAATCACCAAACGAGTTAAATCGACCAGCGACACCGCCAAAGAAAAGAACACCAACTTCGCAGCCTGGTCCGAACTGATCACCGTCAATGTCATCGACCCGAACGAAAACAAGTAGCACACTGGTTTGGTTTAGCACGGATCACCACACCGTATGGACGGATTGCCAATCCATCCCGCAAATCCCATGACCCACCAATGAACAAGCCTCTCTGGGCAGCCATGATCGTTTGTTCGCTGTCACTGACCAGCGACATCGTGGTGGCCAAGGATGACGACCGGAATTTCTTTCAATCAAAGATCGCTCCGCTGCTAAAGACTCATTGTCTGGAATGCCATTCGCACGCTTCAAAAACTATGGAGAGTGGACTGGCGCTGGATTCACGCAGCGGCTGGGCAGTGGGCGGAGACAATGGTCCTGCGATTGTTCCGGGTAATCCAGATCAGAGCTTGCTGATCCAGGCGGTGCGGCACAGCAACCCGGAGCTGCAGATGCCACCCGAGAAAAAATTGTCGGATGCGGACGTGGATTTGCTTGTTCAGTGGGTCAGGCGCGGAGCCCCCGATCCGCGGCAAATGCCGATCGATCACGTCCAGGATACTTGGTGGTCGTTGAAGACTCTTACCCGGCAAAAAATTCCCAGGTCATCCGCTTCGTTGACTGCTGATCATCCGATCGACGCTTTTGTGCAAACCAAGCTGGCAGCGGCGGGCATCGCAATGGGACAGCAAGCGGACCGACGCACTTTGATCCGGCGACTTTACTACGATCTGCACGGACTGATGCCGTCGCCCGAACAAGTACAGGCATTTGTCACCGACCCTGATCCGCTGGCTTACGAAAAACTGGTCGATCGATTGCTTGATTCGCCGCGTTACGGAGAGCGTTGGGCACGGCATTGGCTGGATGCGATTCACTTCGCGGATTCCCACGGATGCGAACACGATTACAAACGGCCCCATGCCTGGCGATTCAGAGACTACGTGGTTAACCGCCTAAACCTTGACATTCCCTGGGATCGCTTTATCCGCGAGCAACTTGCCGCCGACGAGTTTTACCCCGATCAGCCGGAGCTAACCGCAGCCTTAGGGTTCATCGCGGCCGGTCCTTTGGAATTGAGTCGCGCGGGGACGGCGCCGGTCACGTTTGATTACTTGGACCGCGACGACATGGTGACGCAAACGATGGCGAGCTTTGCCAGTACGACTGCGAATTGTGCGCGTTGCCACACGCATAAGTTTGACCCGATCACGCAAGAAGACTACTACGCACTGCAAGCCGTGTTTGCCGGAGTCGGAAAAGGGGACGTCGAGTACGACACCAGCAAACAAGTCGCAATCCAGCGCCAGCACTTTGCATCGCTGATCGCTGCAGCGAAAGTGAAAGACCCCGATAAGCTGTTGAATTCTTCGCTACGGTCGGTCGTCGACCAATGGGAACAGCAATACGCGAATCAGCCCAACCATTGGGAACCATTAGCGGCGGAAGTCTTTCTATCGACCGCGGGTGCCACGCTGACGCGCGGCCAGGATGGCTCGTTTGTCGTTTCTGGCCAGCGACCCGATCAAGACACTTACACCGTTACGGCGTCGTTATCGCAAACACGATTGACGGCAATTCGGCTTGATGTGCTCGCAGATGAAAGCCTACCCAAGCACGGACCGGGACGAGCAGACAACGGAAATCTGCATTTAACCGAATTCGAGGCACAGTTATTCGCTCCGGGAGCGGATCAGGCGGTCCCACTGAAGTTCCAGACGGCAACTGCGGATTGGAACCAAGACGGCTGGACGATTGTTCACGCGCTGGACGGCAACCTGAAAACCGCTTGGGGCATTTACCCGAAAGTAGGCGAGTCTCATCATGCGGTATTCGCATTGGAGAAACCTTTTCCATTGGCACCCGGCACGCGTTTGGTTGTTTCACTGCGTCAACTTCATGGCGGCCATCATCTGATTGGCCGGTTTCGACTTTACGCAACCGACGCAGAACCCAGCGCGGCGCGAGTCTTGCCGGCAGAGGTAGTCAGCGCCTTGAAAATCCCGGCGGCAGAACGTTCCCCGGATCAACAACTTGAAATCGCCGCCCAGGCCGTTGTCCAGCATTGCCGGCAGCAGCTTGCCGCACTGCCTGCCAAGGCAACGGTTTACGCCGTGTCGCCGTCGTGGTCACGCGGCAAGAAACTTGATTCGCCCGAGCCGCCCAAAGTAGTCCATTTGCTGCGCCGCGGCGACATCTCCAAACCGATTCGCGAAGTTGTTCCCGGCGCGGTTGCCGCTGTGAGCTCGCTAGCCGGACGATTCTCGGCAGCCGATTGCAACATCGAATCAAAACGCCGCGCTGCACTGGCCGATTGGCTGGCCTCGCCCGAGAATCCGCTTACCTGGCGGAGCGTTGTCAATCGAGTCTGGCATTACCACTTTGGTCGCGGCATTTGTGATACGCCAAATGACTTGGGGCGAATGGGCGGATCTCCGTCAAACGTTCAACTGCTGGACTGGTTAGCCGTTTGGTTTCGCGATGATGCGCGGGGTTCACTGAAGAAACTGCATCGTCTGATTGTGACCAGTGCTACGTGGCAGCAGGCAACCGCATCCAATCCGCGCGCGCTGCAAATCGATTCCGACAACCGGCTGCTGTGGCGAGCGAATCGTCGCCGGTTGGATGCCGAAACTTTTCGCGATCAGGCGCTGCAACTCTCCGGCCGGCTTGATCTGCGGATGGGAGGGCCAGGCGTCGAACAGTTTTCCGCCGCCGAAGGAATTCAGAACACTCCGTTTTTGGATTACGGCGGATTTGATTGGAACAGCCCCGCCGCAAAACGAAGAAGCCTGTACCGGGTAGTCTGGCGAGGAATTCCGGATCCCTTCATGGAAGCGATGGACTTTCCCGATTTGGGTTTGTTGTCTGCCAAACGTGAATTCTCCGCATCGCCGCTGCAATCGCTGACGCTTTACAACGATAACTTTGTGCTTCAAACGAGCCAATGGTTTGCCGATCGCTTGGAGCATGAGGAGCAGACAATGGAGGACCGCGTCCGCCGCGCCGCCCTACTGACGTTCTTGCGCGAACCGACAACCGATGAACTGCGAGATTTATCGTCCTACGCCAACTCGCATGGTCTGGCAGCACTTTGCCGCGTCTTACTAAACAGCAACGAATTCCTGTTTGTGGATTAATGCACACGAGTAAAGAAAACACGACCGACATAGCTGACCGTGTCGTCGCTGGCTCCGCGAACGAATGTTCCCGCATCCGTTTCCATGCTCCGCAGTTGAACCGGCGATCTTTCTTGGCCGATATCGGCAGCGGTTTGGCCGGGCTTGCGCTGGCACAAATGCTCTGTCGCGATTCGACAGCTTCTGACGCGGCGCTGGACGGGCTGCATCATCCCGCCAAAGTGAGACGAGTCATCCAGCTGTTCATGACGGGCGGAGCGAGTCCGATGGATACGTTTGACTACAAGCCAGAGCTGGAAAGACTTCACGGTCAAAAACTTGGGCCCAAAGAGAAACCGGAGGGATTCACTGCGGCGCCGGGTGCGATCATGAAGAGCCCGTTCGAGTTCAAACAATACGGCGAAAGTGGACGCTGGGTCAGCAGCGTCTTTCCGCATCAGGCGAAGTATGTCGATGACATGGCGTTCTTGATGGCGATGGCTTCCAAGACGAACGTGCACGGCCCCGGCACCTACATGATGAATTCAGGATTTCTGCTGCCGGGCTTTCCCTGTTTGGGAGCGTGGATTTCGTATGCGCTGGGGAACCTTGCCGATGACCTGCCGACGTTTGTCGTCTTACCGGATGCGAAGGGGCTGCCCTACAATTCGCGCGGTCCATTTTCTTCCGGGTTCTTGCCGGCTCAACACCAGGGCACCGTGATTGACGCGGCTGCCAAGCACCCGGTTCCGAATCTGTTCGCGAATCGAAAGTTCGAATTTGCAACGCGGCAAGCAGACGGCGAAGGTCTTTCGCTACTGGACAAGCTGAATCGACGGCACGCCGCCTCTCGGCCGGACGATTCTCGATTGCAGGCGCGGATTCAGTCATACGAGCTGGCCGCCAAAATGCAGCTCTCCGCCCCGGCGGCCTTCGATTTGTCGCAGGAATCAGCAACGACACATACGGCTTACGGATTGGACAACCAAGTGACCGAAGACTTCGGACGTCGTTGCCTGCTGGCACGGCGCTTGATCGAGCGAGGCACGCGGTTCGTTCAAGTTTGGAGCGGTCCTCAGGGAGCTACCCAGAATTGGGACAACCACGGCAGCATCATCAAAGAACTGCCACCCATCGCGGCCAGCGTGGATCGACCGATCGCCGCACTGATTGGCGATTTGAAATCACGTGGGTTGTTTGAAGACACGCTGCTAATTTGGACGACGGAGTTCGGCAGAACGCCGTTTGCACAAGGCGGCGAAGGTCGTGACCACAACGGCGGATCGTTCGTCAGCTGGATGGCCGGAGCCGGCATCAAGGCCGGGACCGCTTACGGCAAAAGTGATGACTGGGGATATCAGGCGGCCGAAGGCAAGACGTACTGTTACGACTTTCACGCCACGATCCTGCATCTGCTGGGCATCGATCACAAGCGACTGACCGTGCGGCAAAACGGCATCGACCGCAGATTGACGGACGTCCACGGTCAGGTGATCCATGAGATTCTGTCTTGACCAATACCGTCGTCGAATTCTGCGAATTCGAGAAGGCAACTCGCATTTCCGCAACGAAATCGTCTTGCCGACAGGAATGGCGCTGCTACCGAATTCGCAGAGTTCGGCGACGATTATTCCGCGATGCAATACAGGTGTTCTTCACCGCGGATGAAGATTTCTGCTCCGGCGATCGCCAACGAGGCGCTGACTTTTTCGCCCAAAGCGTTGACTCCCACCACGCGGGGTATCTCGCTGTTGGCGATCACCATCGTCTTTCCGTTTAAGTCTGTGATGTAAACGTACCCACCGCCGCCTACCGGACTTGCGTAAATGTTCCCCAACTCGCCCAGCCGCATCGCGCCGGGGGCGTCCGTTCCCGATTTCGCTTCGATCCGTGTGATCACGTTTTGGTAATGCATTAAGAAATAAAGCGCACCGTCATACAGCAGCGGCGAGGGCACGTACGGCGTCCCTCGCGTGCGGACCCACAAGACGCGATCGGTCCCGGTGATATCGCCTCGGGCAGCGACGATGTCGATCGCCATCAAGGCTCGTTTTTCATAGCTGCTGCCGACATAAACGATTCCGTCAGCGGCAACCGGCGTGGCCACAATGTTGGCGGACAAGCCACCGCACTGCCAAATCACTTCGCCGCTTTGCAGATCGTATCCGCGGACCCGTTCGGTACCGCACACAACTGCCTGGGCAGCACCGTCAATGTCAACGATCAAAGGTGAACTCCACGAAGTCACTTCGTCGCGTTCGCGCCGCCATTTTTCATGTCCGCTGACTGCATCCAGCGCCAGCAAAAACGATTGTTCTTCGTGATCCCAATTCACGATCAACGTATCGCCGCGAAGCGCCGGCGAACTGCCTTCGCCGTGACCGTGTTTGCTGTGCATCTTGCCAAGCTGTTTGCGCCACAGCACGTTGCCCTCCGTGTCCAGACAATACAGGCCGTAAGAACCAAAGAACGCGTACAGATGCTTCCCATCCGTGACCGGGGAAGCTGATGCCAGGCTGGCGGTGTAATGTCCACCTTCGTGGGGCACGGCTTGCTGAACCTTTGTCTGCCAGAGAATCGAACCGTCTGCACGATTGATGGCGATGACAACGAATTGGTGTGCGCTGTCGACCGGCAAATTATCGTGCGCGCCTGGCCGACCGCTCATCTTTGCCGGCAGTTTTTCACCGAACGGAATCGCGGTGGTCACAAAAACTCGATCGCCCCAGACGATTGGCGTGCTGTGCCCGCGGCCCGGAAGTGCGGTTTTCCAGCGAACGTTCTGACTGGGTGCCCATGTCGTGGGCGGATCAGCATCAGGGCCAACACCGGTGCCATTTGGACCGCGCCACTGCGGCCAGTTAGTTGTCTCTTGTGCCGAGGCAATGGTAACAACCAAAGTGGCGATGATCGCTTGGATGGTAAGTTGCTGCATTTTCTTGCTCACAGGTAGCAGGCACACTCCGTGTGTGAAAGTCGTCGTTCGCGGAGAGGCTGTAAGTTTATTTTCGGCAGCGAAAGTACGTCGTCGTTTGCTCCGCAAACGAACGCTTAAGAAAACGTTCCTTCGCGGAGAGGCTGAGGATTTATTGTCTTCCGACGCTCCGCGGCGGAATGGAAAAACAAAACGTTCGTTCGCGGAGCGAACGACGACTTTTCAAAATTCAAAGTCGCGCGGGATTGACTGGTGTTGTTGGATTCTTGCCCGATGCCCGCGCGTGTAGCTTCTCTCGCAAACGATTCATCAGCTCTTTGGCCGCTGCATCCGGATTGATCGCCAAGTTATGAAACTCCATCGGATCGCTGTGATGATCATAAAGCTCGACGCCCGCGTCTCCTTCGGCCCATTCGGTGTACCGCCAGCGGTTGGTGCGAATACTGCATCCCATCACGGGGGCATCAAGCCGACTGTCGGCAGGACGCAAAACCTGAGTCACCGCCAATCCATCCCAACTGGCAATCGGATTGGCCAGCAGCGGTGATAGATCTCGGCCGGCAAGCCCGCTGGGAGCCTCGATTCCGGCCAGGCTTGTCAGTGTCGGGTAGACGTCAACGAATTCGACAATCCGCGGACTCGCCTGACCGTTGCCGCTGACTCCGGGAGCGCGAATGATCAGGGGCGTCCGAGCGCATTGTTCAAATAGAGTTCTTTTCTGCCAGACTCCGTTGTGTTCGCCCAAGTGATATCCATGGTCGCTCCAAAAAACGACGATCGTTTTGTCAGCCAGACCAAGTCGCTGCAACGCATCGAGCAGCCGCCCGACTTGCGCATCGACAAAGGACACGCAGGCGTAATAAGCCTGAGTGGCTTGCAGCAGAATCGGCTCGGGCAAGTTGTAATGGGGAATCGGGCAGTTATGCGCGAACGCGGCGACGGGAATGTCATCCCGATCGTCTTGCGGAGCCCACGGTAGCCGCATTTGATCCAGCGGGTACATCTGAAAATATTTCTTGGGCGCGACGTAAGGCGTGTGCGGCCGAAAGAAACCGACGCCCAGGAAGAACGGCTGGCCCTTGAATTCCTCCATCATCCCAATCGCTTCGCTGGCGATCATGCCGTCGGTTTGTTCGCCATCGGCTCCATCGGCAGCCAACCAACTGAGCGCGGCGCTGATCTTGCGATGCGGCTCAGCGTTAAAGATCTTGTCTTCCTCTGCCTTATCGCGACCTTTCGGATTGACGGTTCGATTCCAGGACGGCGGATCATCAAATCCGTCGGTTCCGATCGCGGCCGGCACGTTGTAGTGATAAATCTTGCCAACGCGGGCGGCAAAATAACCCGCCCGTTGGAAAGCTTGTGGAAGCGTAACGGCATCGGGAACCTGGTCACGAAAATGCCGGTCCAGGTCGTAAACCTTGATTTGATCCGGTCGCAGTCCAGTCATGATCGACGCCCGCGTCGGATTGCACAGCGGCAATTGGTTGTAAGCACGATCGAAACGGACACCGGTAGCCGCCAGCCGATCGATATTGGGAGTCTTGGCGACCAGATTGCCATAGCAGGCGATCGCGGGTGCCAAGTCGTCGACAGCAATGAACAGCACATTAGGTTTCTCGGCCGCCACCGATGAGCAGACAAAGAGCGCCGTGAAAACGAAACTGCTGAGCGTTTTCATTGTCGTCGAATTCTCCGAATTCGATATCATCGCAACGCGATCTCCTGTACGTGAGCGGTTTGGGGTGATTACTTGACTTTCATGTTATCGAACGCGGAGAGTTCGACGACGCAGGTTACGCGATGACTTCTTCGATCACTCTTGCCGGTTTGACGCCCGTTAGCTTTTGGTTCAAGCCTTGGAAGAAATACGAGAATCTTGCGTCGTCGATTCCTAATAGCCGCAGCATCGTTGCGTGAAAATCACGCAATTCAACCGGATTGACGGCGGGCTGGTATCCGAATTCGTCCGTCTCGCCGTAAGTCATGCCAGCCTTGACACCACCGCCTGCCATCCAAAGCGTAAAGACGTTGGGATTGTGGTCGCGCCCAATCAGTTTCATTGTTTTTCCGCCACGGTTTTCCCGCATTGGCGTGCGACCAAATTCGCCACTGAATACGACCAGTGTATCGTGCAGCATCCCACGTTGCTTGAGATCAGCAAGTAGCGCCCAGATTGGCTGATCGACTTGCTGGCACTTTTTGATGAAACCATCGTTCAAAGCTTCGCTTGCCGCGGATCCGTGCGAATCCCATCCCCAATCGAAAAGTTGAATGTAACGCACGCCGGCTTCGGCCAACCGCCGCGCCAACAGGCAATTATTGGCAAACGATTTCTCGCCGGGCCTGGCACCGTACATTTGCAGCGTTTGCTGCGATTCAGCCGACAAATCGGTGACGTCGGGCACGGCCTGTTGCATGCGGAACGACATCTCATACTGCGCGATGCGGGTCAATGTTTCAGGATCGCCGAATTCTTGATGTGCTTGCTGGTTCAATTCTGCCAGCGCGTCCAATTCGGCACGACGAATGTCACGCGTCACGTCTTGTGGATTGGAAAGATTCAAAATCGGATCGCCATCGCTACGGCATTGGACACCCTGATAGACGCTGGGCAAAAAACCCCCGGACCACAACGCGTTACCGACTCGCGGTAACCGCCCGCCAGACAACAAGACCATGAAGCCTGGCAGGTTTTCGTTAGCGGTGCCCAGCCCCCAGGTGACCCATGAGCCGCTCGACGGATATCCGATACGCGGCTGTCCGCTGTGCACCATCAGTTGCGCTGGACCGTGGTTGAACTGGTCGGTCTGCATGGTTTTGATAAAGCAGATCTCATCGGCGTGCCGGGAAAGGTGAGGCAAGCGATCGGAGAACCAGGCGCCGCTTTGGCCATATTGCTGGAACGGAAATTGGCTGCCCATCATTCTTGGCGTGCCCTGAATGAAGGCGAATCGCTGCCCTTCTAAGAACTCTTTCGGGCATTCCTTGCCGTCAAACTTATTCAGCGCGGGCCGGTGGTCGAAAAGTTCTAACTGGCTGGGCGCCCCGACCATGTGTAAGAAGATCACGCGTTTTGCCTTGGCAGGGTAAGCACCGATGGCGGCCCTGCCATCGCGAGCCGCCGAGGCGTGAGCATCTTGTTGCAGTTGTGAAGCCAACCATGCGGCGGCCAGTCCCGAAGTGCAGCTTTTTAGAAACTGCCGCCTGGTATTGTGCTGCAGGGCAGTCGCCAGCAGTTCCTGGGGAATTGTCTTTCGCTTCATCGTCTAACTCGATTCTTATTGGGCTAGCACTTCATCAAGGTTCAAGATCACGGCAGCAACCGACCTGATGGCTGTTCCTTGATCGCTTTTTGAGGCCACGTTCTGGAAAAGATTATCAAGTGATTTCAATTCGGATTGCTTCGGCATTCGGCAAGTTGCCGCCAGGAAGCCGAACTCGATTTGCTTCTTCGTGTCGGGGCTGTGCGCGAGCATGCGGTTGGCGAAAGCGTCTTTGCATTCGGCAAAGGTCTCGTCATTCAAAGTTGTCAGCGACTGGATCGGTGTATTCGAGCGCATACGCCGGGGCGCGCAGAACTCCCTGGTGGGCATGTCAAAAGCGGCAAACGCCGGGAATGGGATCGATCGTTTGACGTAGGTGTAGATGGATCGCCGATAACGATCTGTCTTTCCCTGTGCGGGCGTGGCCCACTTGTCGCCGGCAGCGAATGGACGCCAAACTCCCTCCGGCAACGGCGGATGAACGGGCGGACCGTGCATCTTTGCCGATAACAATCCGCTAATCGCCAGTGCTTGATCGCGAACAACTTCAGCATCCAACGGGTTGCGGGGACCGCGCGCCAGCCACCGATTCAAGGCAGCGTCTTTAACATCATCACGGATTCGCGAGCTCTGGCGGTAGGTACGCGACAACACGATCTCGCGAAGCAATCGCTTGGTGCTCCAACCGTAATCCTCGCGAAAACGAACGGCCAAGTCGTCCAGAAGTTTCGGATGCGATGGCGGCTCGCCAGTTGAACCGAAGTCTTCTTCGGTGGTCACCAAACCGCTACCAAAGATTCTGGCCCACAACCGATTCACCGCCACACGGACCGTCAAAGGATTTCGCCGGTCGACGAACCAGCGAGCCAATTCCAGCCGGTCTTTGATCTCCACACCTTCGGGTAATAGCGAACCGGGTACACCACAATCCACTTGCTTGTCTTTGGTAAGAAACAAACCACGCGTAAACACGTGCGTCGGCCGTTTCAGGTGCGGCGGTCGCTCTTTCATCACCGGCACGGTGGTCTTGCTGATTGCGGTGAGTTGCTTTTCCAATTCCGACAAACGTTTCCTGCGCTGCTGCAGTTCAGGATGATTGACGACTTCGGCCAAGCCTTTGTCATTGGAGACGTCAAGATAGCCTCGCTTGATGACTAGCGGATGCGAGCCACCGGAAGCCATCTTGTGAATTAACTTGATGTTCAATTGCGACCCCGCTGCAACACTGACCGCCTCCTTGAGCACAAACACGGCGTGACGAGGATGATGAATGCGGGTGAAGGCCGCGAATCCGTCTGCTGACGCTTGCAACGAACCAGCTGGTGAATATCTCGGTTCCGGTTCGTCCCCGATGACCTGCTGGAACTGCAAAGCGATCGGTTGCCGGAGTTCGGCAGAAGTCAACTTGGCGTCAAACTGCGAGAGCACGAATCCCCATTCCGAATCAGCAAGTCCTTTACCGGGATCCAACGGCAAAGCGGTCAGGCGAATCGCAGTTAGTTCCTTCATCGACTCGGCAAGTGGAATTTCAAGGTTGATTTCCAGACCGGTGGGAACGGTACCGATGGTAAAGAACTGGGCGTGGTTACCCTTTTGCTCGACGGCCATTTCAGTGCCGCCCGAGGCGGTTAGCTGCGTGACTGGCTGCCACCGCGACTGCTGGCTGATGATCGTCGATTCTGCTTCCCAGATTTGTTGCCGTAGCGAACTGATGAGCGCCTGCAAACTGGATGCCCGGTCATAGTCCTCGCGTTGCAGCGGCACGCGCTGCAGCGGCCAATCATCGTTCAGATCAGAATCCGCCGTGTTGTTAAAAAAAGCAACAAATCGATAATAGTCTTCCTGCGTAAACGGATCGTACGGGTGGTGGTGGCACTGCACACAGCCGAATGTTGTTGCTTGCCAAACTTGCCACGTCGTATTGACTCGATCAAGCACAGCGGCAATGCGGAATTCTTCGTCGTCGGTACCACCCTCCTCATTGGACTGCGTCAATCGGTGAACCGCCGTGGCGATTCGATCGGAAAGCGATGCCTCGGGCAACAGGTCGCCGGCGACTTGTTTGATCGTAAACTGGTCGTAGGGCAAATCGTCGTTCAACGCGTCGATGACCCAGTCGCGGTACTTCCAGATCGTGCGGCGACCATCCAGACCCAATCCGCGCGAATCCGCATAGCGAACTTGATCAAACCAGACACTCGCCCACCTTTCGCCGAACGCCGCAGACGCCAACAACTTGTCGACGGCCGCTTCATAAGCTGCTTCGCCAGCGGAATCAACGGCACGGAGAAACTCACTGCGGAACGGAATTGTCGGAGGCAAGCCAGTCAAATCGAGAGCAACACGTCGCAGCCAACGCTCGGGTACCTCGTCCGGCGAAGGCTGGATTGCTTGGGCATCCAGTCTGGCGAGCACAAAAAAATCCAACGGTTGCCGGCACCATGTCTGATCTCTGACGGGCGGAAGCGGATGGCGATTTGGTATTTCATAGGCCCAATGTCTTCCCCACTTCGCACCCTGATCAATCCAGGCGCGGAGCACATCGACTTCCTTTGGCGAAAGCGCCGTTCCATGATCCGGTGGCGGCATCCGCTCGTCTTCATCCTCCGAAACAACGCGGCGCAGCAGTTCCGAATCCTCGCTGCGGCCGGCTTCGACGATGTTGGCAACGCTGTCTTCGTAAACGAGTGATAGATCAGCCGCTTGCTTGACGCCGCCGTGGCACTCGGTGCAGTGTTGGACAAAGATCGGACGCACTTGTTGATTAAAATCGATCGCTCGCTGCTGCGCGAGTGCCTGATTGGTGATCGCTGCAATCAACAGAATCAGCGTCGTACAAATACGGGACATACAAAGGGGTCCAGGGCGGCGAGGGGTTGCGACATTATTAAATTTACTTGAACAGCGGGCACGCTGTCACCAATCGGCCCAGCCTGCGGCGTTTTGGCGGCCGCTGGCAGCATTGCACTGTCGGATTGATGCGATTCGGTTTAGGCTTTTAGTGCTCGACGGTGCAGGCAAAGTCGTTGTGCCAAAGGTGGCAGGCCTTGTGCAAAAGGTAGCAGGCACTCTCCGTGTGCCGAAGCAACCAAGCGGACGGCACACGGAGTGTGCCTGCTACTCTATTGGAATGATCGGAATGAACGAACGAATTTTTTACGAATCACATTCACACACGCCGCTGTGCATGCATGCGATTGGCGATCCAACTGAATATGCGGCGGTCGCCCAGCAGCGCGGCTTGCGGGGGTTGATCGTGACTTGTCACAACCCGATGCCAAACGGCTTTTCGGCTAGCGTCCGCATGCGTGAAGATCAATTCGATCAGTACTGCGATTTAGTCGAAGGCACGCGGCAGCAGTGGGACGGACTCCTCGACGTCCGTCTTGGCTTGGAAGCGGATTATTTTCCAGGCCACGAAGACTACCTGGCAAAACAACTCGCATCGGCAGACTTCCATTTTGTCTTGGGATCCGTGCATCCGCAGATTCCAGAATTTCGGGAAAGGTTTTGGCACCCGGATCCGATTGAAGTGCAGCGCACTTACTTTCGAATGCTGGGTGATTCCGCCGAAACCGGCTTGTTCGATTCGATCGCGCACCCTGATTTGATCAAGAATTTCACATCCCCCGGCTGGGTCCCCGACGCGATCATGGATGATATCTGCGAAGCACTCGATCGTATCGCCGCCACCGGCACGGCAATGGAGTTGAACACGTCGGGGGTGAATAAGACGATTCCGGAGATGAATCCGTTTCCGGAAATGCTGGTGCAGATGCGCGAGCGAAATATTCCCGTGACGATCGGTGCCGACGCGCACCAACCCGAGCGGGTCGCCGATGGTTATGAAACCGCTCTGGAGTTATTGCAGCTTTGCGGCTACACGCACGTCAGCCTCTTTCTGAATCGCGATCGTCAGGAGATTGCCATCCAAGATGTGCTCGATAGCCTGATCGCCCCGTCGGCTGTTTAGCGCGTTTTCAGATATCTGGTAGGCCGGGACCTGTGCTGGCAATAAACGCCAGGACAGGTCCTGGCCTAACGATGAACCCAAACCAATGATGAAATTGCTGTAGTTGGACTGCGCCAGTTTCATCAGCCGCCACGCGTTAGAGAGCGTCCCGCTTCGGTGTAGTCCTCGCTCAACAATCACGAAGAAGAACCGCAGAGCGGTGGCAGCGTATAGCCTGGGGTGAACCAACGAGCGACAGCGAAGTGGTGTAACCCC
>JBFJVZ010000037.1:0-28663 GCA_041623895.1 Pirellulaceae bacterium
CGCGCGCCGTATGACGGCGTGATTGCGAATCGTTACGTCAGCGACGGCATGCTTGTTTCACCAAGCGTGCCGATCATGCGGCTGGTCGAGCGGGACGCTCTGGAGGTCTGGGTTGGCATGCCTGCCGATTCCATTGATGAATTGCCGGTCGGCAACACGAACACGATTTTCATTGGTGACCGCGGCTTTGATGCGACAGTTTCCGCCAAGTTCCCGGAACTCGATCAGACAGCCAGGACTCAAACGGTGGTCTTTTCGTTATCTGAATCAGCGTCAGCGGAGGTGATGCCGGGCGAAATTGCGCGGCTGGAACTTTCTCGCCAGGTAGACGAGCCCGGTTTCTGGTTGCCAATTACATCGTTAACGCGCGAAGCCAGAGGGCTTTGGTCGGTGTACGAACTGGTCTGGAACGAGGATGGTGACCAGATTGTTTCGCGGCGATACGTCGAAGTCATACACGTGCAGGGTGAGCAAGCTCGCGTTCGCGGCACACTGGACGACGGGGCCTTGATCATTGCTGAAGGCACGCATCGTGTTGTCCCCGGTCAAAAAGTGACAGCAGTCCGGACAGCACAAAATCTGGTCACGGAAACGGGAGGCACCACGGGCCAGGAAATGGGCTTCAGCGATCTGGATCGTGCACCATGATCGGGAATTTTCTGTACAAGAACCCGCGGTTGCTGGTGCTTGTAATCGGCATCATTCTGACGGCCGGACTGGCGGCGTTGCACGTGATGCCACGGATGGAAGACCCCGTGCTGACCCGACGCGTTGCGTTGGTCACCACATCCTTTCCCGGCGCGGATCCCGTACGAGTCGAAACCCTGGTCACTGAAAAGCTGGAAGAGAAACTGCGGGACATCGAACAAATAAAGTCGATTCAGTCTTCCAGTGGTATCAGCAACTCGATCATCGTGGTTGAACTGCGAGACGAGATCGTTGCAGTCGATCCGGTGTGGTCGCTTGTTCGTGACACACTTGCCGATGCAGCAACCGAGCTCCCCGCGGAAGTATCGCGTCCGAGATTAAGGACGTTGCCGTTAAAGGCGTATGCTGCGATTATCGCCTTGAAATGGGCTCGAGCTGACGAGGCCAATTACGCGATTCTTCGCCGTCTTGCGGAAGACTTGCGGCATTCACTGCGCGGCATTCCCGGCACTGAGCGTGTCGATCTGTTTGGTGATCCAGGTGAGGAGATCGTTGTTGAAGTTGAACCAGCAACACTATCGACTCTGAAGCTGACACCCGACGATATCGCGCAGCAGTTACGGGGAAGTATTACCCAGCGTTCGGCCGGATTGGTTCGAGGCCGGCGTAGCGAAATGCTGATGTCGGTTGACGAAGTCTCTGATTCGCTAAAGCGTGTTGGAGAAACTCCGATCGCTTATGGGCGAGAGGGCCGATTGGTCAGCCTTGCTGATATTTCCATCATTTCCAAAGGAATCACGCAGCCGCCGAGCAGTCTTGCCATCGTTGACGGCGCCCCCGCGGTAACGGTCGCGGCCTTTGTTCGCGATGATTATCGGGTCGATGACTGGACGGCGAAGCTGAATGAACGAATCTCCGGCTTCAAGTCCGGTCTGCCGACTGGTGTGCAGGCGGATATGGTTTTTGTTCAAAACGACTACGTCGAAGATCGCTTGCGTGGATTGCTGGTCAATCTACTGTTGGGAACGCTTGCGGTAACCGTTGTCGTTTTCTTTGCGATGGGCTGGCGAAGCATGCTTGTGGTCGCCGCGGCGTTGCCGTTGTCCGCATTGATGGTGCTGATGGGCATGCGCGCCCTGGGGATTCCGATTCATCAGATGTCGATCACGGGATTGATCATTGCCTTGGGGCTGTTGATTGACAACGCGATTGTGATCGTGGACGAAGTACGCGCGCGACTCTGGAATGGACTCTCAGCGAACGAAGCGATCACGGATGGTGTCAAGCATCTGGCGATGCCGCTGTTTGGGTCGACACTGACGACAACGCTCGCTTTTGCGCCGATCGCATTGCTGCCCGGGCCGCCGGGTGAGTTTGTACGATCGATTGCGATCAGCGTGATTCTGGCGATTTGTTCTTCGTTTCTGCTGGCAATGACCGTGATCCCGGCGCTGACGGCTTTGCTGCAACCGCCAACGACACAACGGCGGACGCTTTGGCGGTACGGGATCAGCAGCAGCTGGATGACTGAGATCTACGACAGGTCATTGCGGATCATGTTCCGATGGCCGGTGCTGGGAGTTTTGCTGGGGATAACGCTGCCGCTATTCGGATTCCTGGCCGCAGCCACACTTCCGGAACAGTTTTTTCCCGCGGCGGATCGTGATCAAATTCAGATTGAATTGGAGTTGGCCGCATCTGCTCCCATCTCGAAAACCAGGCAAGTCGCTGATGCGGCGCGGCAGATCGCGTTGGCGCACGATCAAGTAGCACGCGTGCACTGGTTTCTGGGACAGAGTGCGCCGACGTTCTTTTACAACGTAATGCCGCGACGCTCCAACGCCGCGTTCTATGCGCAAGCGCTGGTCGAATTGAAACCGGTTGCCAATCCGCGCAATGTCATTCGGCAGTTGCAGGACGAATTGGATTTGCGTCTGGCGGAGTGTCGCGTGCTGGTCAGGCAGCTTGAGCAGGGGCCGCCTTTTGACGCACCGGTCGAAGTTCAATTATCCGGCCCTGATACGGGAACGTTGCAACGCCTGGGCAGCGAAATCCGATTGTTGCTCAGTCAAACGTCGGAGGTCTTGCACACGCGATCGGACCTTGAGGAACAAGTGCCGAAGTTGGCGATGCAAGTCAACCAGACGGAGACTGGATTGGCAGGCTTGAGCCTGGGTGAAGTGACGCGGCAAATCTATTCTTCCGTGGAGGGATCGGATGGCGGATCGCTGATGGAGGGAACGGAAGAACTGCCGATTCGCGTGCGATTCTCTGCCGCAGCTCGTTCGGATATCGATCAAATCGGCACCACAGAGCTGCAAAGTCCGCGTCAGCGTGGACCAAACGTGGCGGAAAGCCCGACTTTGGGGGGACTGACCCAGTTGAATTTGGCGTCGGAGGTTGCCACAATCCCCCATATCGATGGACAACGCATGAACGAGGTGAAGGCGTACATCACTGCTGGCACGCTGCCGGCGGAAGTCGTTACCGAGTTTGAGCGTCGAATGGCCGCGTCCGACTTTCGTTTACCTGCGGGGTATTCGATCGATTATGGTGGCGAGGCAGCGAAACGGAATGAGGCGGTGCGGAACTTGTTGGCCGACGTCGCCGTGTTGGTGGCTCTGATGGTGGCCACACTTGTCATTTCCTTCAGGTCCTTTCGAATCTCTATGATCATTGCTGCGGTGGGAGCACTATCGATTGGCTTGGGTTCGCTTGCGCTGTGGGCGTTTGCTTACCCGTTCGGGTTCATGGCCATCTTGGGCACGATGGGTCTGGTGGGAGTCGCGATCAACGATGCGATCGTGGTGATGGCAGGAATTCGACAAGATCCGCGCGCCAATGTCGGTGACATTCCGGCGATCAGTGCGGTTGTCGTTGGCCGGACTCGGCACGTGATTGCGACATCCTTAACAACGATGGCCGGTTTCACGCCATTGGTTCTTGGTGGCGGCAGTTTTTGGCCGCCGCTGGCAATCGCGATTGCGGGCGGCGTTGGCGGCGCAACAATTTTGGCGCTGTATTTTGTGCCTTCGCTGTACCTGTTGATGTGCGGCCGAAACATGACGGCAACCAGCTGAGATCAAACTTCCTTTTTCCTGTTTCATAGTCAAGCACCGGGTTCCTTGCATGTCAGAGTTCGTTCGATCTGCGATCGCGCCGAAACCTGGACCAGCGGTCCTGACGCTGAGCGGTGAAAGTCTGACGATCGACCAAGTCAACTCGGTCGCGCGAGGTGAAACAGCTCTCTCCATTATCGACGCCCCGTCGGTAACCGATCGCATGAAGACGGCCGAGTCGCTGGTTCACCAAGCGGTCGAAGAAGGCTGGCGGGTGTATGGAGTCACAACCGGCTTTGGCAGCATGTCCGGGGTACCGGTGCCCTCTGATCTGGCAGCGGCGTCCCAGGCCAACTTGCTGTCGTTTCTGGCAACCGGCGCGGGGCGCTCGATCGATGCGATGCATGTTCGTGCCGCAATGTTGTTGCGCGCAAACATGCTGCTGCAAGGTGTCTCGGGGGCTCGCTTGGAAGTTGTCGAGCGGCTGGTGAAGTTTTTGAATGCGAATGCTGTTCCCGTTGTGTGTGAATTGGGATCGATCGGCGCGAGCGGCGATCTTGTCCCGTTGGCATCTATCGCGAGAGCAATCACAGGAATTGGCTCCAGCCGCGTGGCACTGGGTGACCAAATCGTCGATAGCAGCGCGGCGCTCGAGGAACTGGGACTCCAGCCGCTGAAGTTGATTCCCAAAGAAGGGCTGGCGATCGTCAACGGCACATCGTTCTCTTCGGGAATTGCCGCCAACTGTGTACACGCCTCGCGGCAACTGATGGCTCTGTGCTTTGCGTCTCACGCAATGATGCTGCGCGGACTGTGGGGTCACGATGAACCGTTCTTGCCGTTTGTACACGAGTGCAAACCGCACCCCGGACAGGTCTGGTCGGCGGAAACGATGCGGATGCTGCTGGGCAGCACACCCACGCAGTCGTCGCAGCAAGTCCCCAATCAGGCGCACTTGCAGGACTGTTATTCACTGCGCTGCCTGCCGCAATACATGGGACCGATTGCCGAAGGCATGGCTCGCGTCAGCAAGGTCGTTGAACGTGAGATGAATTCGGTCACCGACAACCCGTTGGTCGACGGGGATAACGGCAAGTTTTATCAGAGCGGAAATTTTCTGGGTCAATACATCGGCATCGCGATGGACGATCTGCGGCGTTTTCTTGGATTGCTGGCGAAACACCTGGATGTGCAGATCGCGCGTCTGGTGGCACCTGAATTCAATCACGGTTTGCCGGCGTCATTGCAGGGCAATGGTGATGTTTCGTTCAACATGGGGCTGAAAGGACTTCAGATCACCGGCAATTCGATCATGCCGATGTTGACCTATTATGGCAACCCACTGGTCGAACACTATCCAACGCATGCAGAACAGTTCAATCAGAACGTTAACGGTTTGAGTTGGGGTTCGGCGAACATGGCCTGGCAATCGGTGGAGTTGTTCACGCATTACACGTCGGTGGCCTTGATCTTTGCCGTTCAGTCACTCGACTTGCGAGCACGTTTGATTCACGATCATTATGACGGTCGAGTACTGATTGATCCGTCACTGGTTCCGCTGTACGAGTCGGTTTATGAAGCATTCGACTGCCGAGAAAACGACCTCTCGCCGCTGGTGTTCAATGACGCGGATCATTCGCTAGAAACAAAATTGGCCCAGCTGTCAGATTCAATTTTCAAGGAGAACTCGATTGTCTCCGCAGTGAAAGACGTGATCGATTCATTTGATCTGTTCGTTCGACAAAGTTCATAACAGTCTGGTGCTATCATCAACATTTGCGAAAACATCATCACGGGCGCCCGCCTTTTTCCCAATCGCGATGCGGTCATCTTCGATGACCAGCGATTGAGTTACGCCGATGTTGAACGATTGTCGGCGCACGCTGCGGACGTGCTGCGCGAATTAGGCGTCGAGCCGCGGGACCGTGTTGGCATCGTGATTCCCAACGTCCCTGCCTTTGTGATCTGGTACTACGCCTGCCTGCGTTTGGGCGCGGTCGCCGTTTCCATCAGCACTCGGCTGGGCAGCGAAGAAGTGGCATTCATACTGTCGGATTGTGGTGCCAAAGTCGTCGTCGGCGCCGACACGACGGACGTCTCAGAAATGATGGCCGGCGAGCTGCCCGATTGCATCGAACATGTCTTGTCGGTCTCCCCGGATGCAATGCAGGTCTCCGGCGAGCCGCTTGCCTCCAGCGCTGGAACCGAAAGTAGCGGGACGAGCATGGGCAAGTTCAGAAACATGGAACCCGATGACCCGGCCACAATCCTGTACACATCGGGGACAACGGGATTTCCCAAAGGCGCGACACTTTCGCACCGGAACGTGCGCGCGACAGTACATGCATTCAATCACCTGTGCGGCATGGGTGCTGATGAACGTCTGTTGCTTTCGGTGCCGCTGTTTCATTGCTATGGCCAAAACGCGCTGCTGAACTCCGGTTTTAACGTCGGGGCGACGATCGTCTTGCAACGCCGTTTCGATCTTGCCGAAGCTAAGCGTCTGATCACCGAACACCAAATCACGATGCTGTTCGGAGTTCCGATGACGTTTCAGTTAATGCTGAAAAGCTGTGAGCCGAGCAACCTGGCTTCGATTCGATACTGTTTTTCCGCTGCAGCCAAACTGCCGGAACAACTCGCCGAGTCTTGGCGGGAAAAATTTCGGATGCCGATTTTTGAGGGTTACGGTTTGACCGAAACGGCGCCGTTTGCCAGTTACAACCATCGGCTTAAATATGTCCCCGGGTCGATTGGTACGCCGGTTGATCTGGTTGAAATGAAAATCGTCGATGCCGAAACCGGACAGGAATGTCCGCCCGGAATTCCCGGCGAGATTGCAATTCGTGGTCCGAACGTGATGCTTGGCTACTGGAACCGGCCGCAGGAAACGGCGGCCGCGATTCGCGATGGCTGGTTTTATTCCGGCGACATTGGTCAGGTCGATGACAACGGCTATTTCTACATTGTTGATCGACTGAAAGACATGATTGTCGTCAGTGGATTGAAAGTCTATCCGGCCGAAGTCGAACGCGTCTTGTTGGATCATCCCAGTGTCGCAGAAGCCGCCGTGGTTGGTTTCCCCGATGATGTGCTTGGGGAAAAGGTGGTTGCCTTCATTGTGCCGGCGGGCAACGCAACTCCGACTGCAGATGACATTCGCGCTCATTGCCACGCGCATCTTGGATCGTACAAAGTACCGGGTCGCGTTGTCTGCACGGATGAACTGCCCCGTAATCCGGCGGGCAAAGTACTGAAAACACGTTTGCGAGAGATCGAGTTGCCCGATTCGCCCGAAGGGAATGCTTACGACCAGCAAACATTGGATCAAAATATTCGTGCACCCTTGCCCGCTATTGGTCCGCTGGTGCAACGATTGCAGTCCGCGCATGCAGCGAGTCGCCAGCGGCTGCTGATTTCGGTTCTGCAAGACGAGTTGCAATCGTTGACGGGCCAGACCGAGCCGCCTGATCCTGATCAACCGATCATCAACGAAGCTGTCGACTCGCTGGTGATTGTTGAGTTTCGCGATCGCCTGCAGACTCAAATCGGCTCGGGCGTTCAACTGCCTGCGACGATCGTCTTTGATCATCCGAAACTTTCGGAGCTTGCCGCGCATCTGCTGGGCGTCATTGAAGATGGTGGCGGCACGAGTCCGCCACCGATTGGTGATTTGGTCGCCAACACGCCTGGGCGGGAGATTCGTTCTCCCGAATCGGAACCCAATGGTCAGCAAGTCGTGTCCATGACCGAAGAAGAAGCGATGGAAGCCCTACTCCGCGAAGTCAATGATGGATAAAGACCGCATGCCCAACTCCACTGAACAGCCTGATCAACCGACTGGGCAATCATCATCGCTGTCGCCGACCAAGTTGGCGCTGCAGAAGATCCGCGATCTGAAGCAGCAACTTGCCGACGCGGAAAACCAGTCCAACGAGCCGATCGCGATCGTGTCGATGGCCTGTCGTTTTCCGCGTCAATCAAATTCCCCGGAAGCTTTCTGGGAACATCTATGCGCGGGCGATGATCAGATCAGTGACGTGCCGCCGGATCGCTGGGACATTGAGGCCTACTTTGACGAAGACAGCGAGACGCCGGGGCGGATGTATGCGCGGCGCGGTGCGTTTCTGGACAGCATCGATTCGATGGATGCGGACTTTTTCGGCATCTCGCCTCGCGAGGCCACCTGGGTGGATCCTCAACAACGACTGCTGTTGGAAGTCAGTTGGGAGGCACTTGAGCGAGCCGGCTGGCCATCGGATGCCGTCGGCAAACAAACGGGCGTCTTCGTCGGTTGGATGCATAACGATTATCAAAACGAATGCAGCGACTCGTTGTTAAATCTGAATCCGTACATCGCTACCGGATCAGCTGGAAGTTTTCTGTGTGGCCGACTTTCGTACCAACTCGGGTTGCAAGGACCGAGTTTGGCCGTCGACACGGCGTGTTCGTCTTCACTGGTTGCACTTCACTTGGCGTGCCAGAGTTTGCATCGCCGCGAATGCGATCGCGCTTTGGTTGGCGGTGTCAACGTGATGGCTTCACCAAAGACAACGGTGTTGACCTGCAAACTGAAGGCCTTATCACCGGGTGGCCATTCCCGTGCTTTTGACGCTCGTGCCGATGGCTATGTGCGCGGTGAAGGTTGTGGCGTTCTCGCGCTGAGAAGGCTTTCCGATGCACAACACGACGGCGATCCAATTCTTGCCGTGATTCGCGGATCGGCAATCACGCACAACGGATACAGCAGCGGGCTGACCGCACCAAATCCCGAAGCTCAAGAACGCGTGATTCGGCAGTGCCTGCAGACGGCCGGGATCGATCCCTGGCAAGTCGACTATTTGGAAGCGCATGGCACGGGAACCGAACTGGGCGACCCGATTGAGATGCGTGCCGCCGCCGCAGTGCTGGCCGCAGGCCGTGACAAAGAACATCCGCTGTTGGTCGGTTCGGTGAAGACAAACATCGGTCACTTGGAGGCGGCGGCGGGCGTGGCCGGCTTGATCAAAACCGTGCTTGCACTTCAGCACGGAATGATCCCGCCACATTTGCACTTTGAGCAACCGAACCCGCACATCCCCTGGGATCAGTTGCCAGTCAAGATCGTCGACCGGATAACTGAGTGGCCGAAAGACGGCATTCGCCGCGCCGGTGTCAGCGCATTTGGCATGAGCGGCACCAACGCGCACGCTGTGATCGAAAGCCCGCCTGCCGTACGAGAACCCGAACGGGCGGGACTGAACGCGGATGGCCGCACTGCCACCGCTGCCTCCCCGTTGCCAAACGTTGACACAAGCGGCTCTCACTTGCTGGTGCTCAGCGGCAAAGCGGGCGAAGCCGTGCAGCAACTTGGTGGTCGCCTGGCGGAGTGGCTGGCTGAGCATCCGGATTTGAAGCTGGAGGACGTTTGTCACACTGCCGGATCCGGCCGCAGGCATTTTGAACGTCGCGCCGCATTGGTTGTCAACACGATCCAGCAGGCTGAGACGTTACTTCGTCAACTCGAGCGCGGCGCGACGGCAGCAGGTTTGTTCGTGGGTGCCGCGCGGGCAAAGCCAAAAGTCGCGTGGCAATTCACCGGCCAGGGGTCCCAATATGTCGGCATGGCTCATGGCTTGTATGACTCGCAGCCCGTTTTTCGCGAGACGCTGGACCACTGCGATCAATTGATGCGGCAGTGGCGTGAGCGGTCGTTGCTGGACGTTATGTTTGCTGACGAAGCTGCCTTGAATCAGACAACCTGGACGCAGCCGGCGCTGTTCGCATTGGAAGTGGGCCTGGCTGAATTGCTGAAAAGCTGGGGGCTCCATCCTGATCTCGTATTGGGGCATAGCGTGGGGCAGTTCGCGGCTGCGTATGTCGCCGGCATGATTGGCCTGGAAGATGGTTTGCGACTGATCACTGAGCGCAGCCGTTTGACGGGTGAGTTGCCAGCCGGAGGAGCGATGGCGGCTGTCTTTGCTCCGGTCAAGGACGTGACCGCAGCAATTGCCGAACATGCCGAGCTTTCGATTGCTGCCGTCAACGGTTCACATCTTGTGATCAGCGGGCCGGGAGCTTCCGTGGATGCAGCGTTATCAAACTTTTCCGGCAGCGGGATACGCAGTAAACGGCTGACCACATCGCACGCGTTTCATTCGGCTTTGATGGAACCTGCGATGGACCAATGGAAGCGCGTTGTGGAAACGATTGACTTCCGTCATGCCCGGATTCCCTTGGTCTGCAATGTTTCCGGCAAGCTACTTGCCGCCGATCATATTCTGGACAGCGAATACTGGGGACAGCATCTTCGCCAAGCGGTTCAGTTTGCCGATAGTATCACGACACTGGCTGATTTCGGCTGCGATGTTGTGGTCGAGTTGGGGCCGCAGCCGATTTTGACCGGCATGGCAGCTGCTTGCTGGCCGGGCAGCCGGCCGCAGATGATTTCCTCGCTGCGACGAGATCAAGGTGATTCAGAGTCGATCTTGTCGGCGCTTGCGGAGTTGTATGTTCAGGGAGCGACCCCGGATTTCTCAGCGCTGGATGCTTCGCCCTGCCAGCGTGTTCAACTACCAACCTATCCGTTTCAGCGCACGCGTTATTGGGGACCTGCCAGGCCGGAAGCCAGTCACGTGGAAAAGGATTCGACGCACGCGTTGTTAGGTGACCAACAGGTACTGGCAGGAATATCGGACCAGAACCGCTACGAAAACCACTTGGGTCCAGACAAGCCGCGTTGGCTGAATGATCACAAAGTATTCGGCGATATCGTTTTTCCGGGAGCGGGTTACGTCGAAATGGGACTGGCGGCGACCGCCGGAAAAGCTGTGCTGCAAGACGTCCATTTCGAGATGCCGCTACGTTTGTCGAAGCCGACTTGTGTGCAAACGATCGTCAAGTCGACGGGCAATCAAGCTTCGGCAATCGAGATTCATTCGGCGCCTGAGCAATCCGGCCACTGGACACGAAACTTTACGGCCGAAGCCTCGACGGTTCGGCCTGCTCAACCGGAGCCGATTGCACGTCTGGAGATTGCCTCGCGCTGCCAACAAAAAATCGAACCCGCCGATTTCTATGAATCGGTTGGCGGTCTGGGTCTTCAGTATGGACCGCAGTTTCAGACGATCCGCGAGATCCGCGCCGGGGCCGGTGAAGTTCTGGTCAAGCTGGAGACAGACGGTGACGTGCTGGGTTACGTGATCCCGCCGATGTTGATGGATGGTGCATTCCAGTCGCTTGCAGTTGGCTTGCTGCAGGACGCTGATTCATCGTTCTTCCTGCCGGTAGGCATGGAACGTCTGGAGTGCTTTCATTCAGTTTCCGGCGAGGTTTGGAGTCACGCCCAGTGGCGAGATGCAGAAGGTGACCTGCGGACCGCGGACTTGACGCTGTTCGACAACCAGGGAACGGTGCTGGCGCGGATCGAAAAACTGAAACTGCGTGCAGTGCGGCGCGCGGCACTTCGACAATTGGCGGGTTCGGGACCGGAGCGTTTGATCTATTCGCTGCGTTGGCAATCGGCCGCGTTGGATCCAGGTGATGACGAAGCGGGCAACTGGATGATTGTTCGTGAAGCTTCGGATCAGCAGAATCCCTTGATTGCTGCGATGTCCGATCGGCGTCAACGATGCATCGACGTGCAACTTCGCAATGAAGGTGACGAACCTGACATTGATGGTGATACTTGCAGAATCAACGGTGCTGAGGCTGAGCAGTGGACTGCCGCGTTAAAGCATTACTTCCCGACCGCTGAAGACGCGAAATTAGCTGGCCTGGTCTGGATGGCCGGCACGGCTGATCAGGTGCTGGATACGATCGATATCCAGTCGCAAACAAAACTTGTCTGCACCAGCATACTGGGACTACTGCATGCACTGCGTCAGAATCGCATGGAACAGTTGTCACGCGGATTCGAGATCGTCACCAAGAATGCAATTGCGATTGAGGACAGCGAATTTGTTTCGCCCCAGATTACTCAATACTGGGGCCTGGGTCGCGTCATCTCGTCCGAGTATCCGGGACTGCGTTGTCGTTTGGTTGATGTTGACGATATAGAGAGCTCCCGATCATCGCTGGTCGATTGCCTGTTGAACATTTCGCATGAGAATCAGATCGCATTGCGGTCGGGCAGCGTGCATGTGCCGCGACTTGTGCCGACAAAGCCTGCGCCTGCCGGTGAATTCTCTGTCGATCCCGACGGTTGCTACTTGATCACGGGCGGGCTGGGGATGCTTGGACGTCAAGCGGCTAAATGGCTGGCGCGGCGCGGTGCCCGCGACGTGATTCTTGTGTCGCGCCGAGAACCAACGGAATCAACTCGGGAGATCATTGACGAGATCCGACAGCAGGGTTGCCGCATTCACGTCATGCTGGCGGACATCACGAATCGAGACGACGTGACCAGCTTATTTGCGACAATCGCGGAAGACTTGCCGCCACTGAAGGGGCTGATTCACGCCTCCGGCGTCCTGGACGATGGCTTGATGGCGGAACAAACGTGGACGCGTTTTGAGAAAGTGCTCGCGCCGAAACAGACCGGTTCCTTGCTGTTGCACGAAATGACGAAAGAGATGAACCTGGACTTCTTCGTCATTTATTCGTCGGCGGCTTCCGTGCTGGGTTCACCCGGTCAAGGAAACTACGCGACAGCAAATGCTTTCCTGGACGGCTTGGCGCAGCAACGCGTCGCTTCGGGACTTCCTGCATTGAGTATCAACTGGGGACCATGGACAGAAGGCATGGCGGCAAGCGACACGGTGGTTCGCAGCCTTGCGCTCCAAGGACTCACAGCGCTGACCGCCGACGAATCGCACCAGGTGATGGAACAGTTGATCCTCAGTGGAGCGGTTCAAGCGACAGTTTTGGATGCGGATTGGCGACGGATGCGTCAGCGACTTTCTGCGTTCGCACTGCCGGTGCTGGATCTCGTTGCTCCCGATGTCTCACCTGGCAGCGGTGGTGATTCGGAGCTGGTGGAAACATTGCGAACGGCTGACGAAGCGACGCGCACCGAGTTGATGACAACGCACGTGCAAAACGAATTACAACAGATTCTGTCGCTGGCTGGACGTCCCGCACTAGAAACGCCGCTAGCCGAGTTGGGACTCGATTCGCTGATGGCGGTTGAATTGAGCACACGCCTGCAGCAACAACTGGAGCCAGAGCTTACGATTTCGCCGACGATTGCCTTCGACTATCCGTCGGCCGGGGCTTTGACAGATCACTTGCTGAGTCTGCTGAAGGAGTTACCGGAAGTCATTGAGCCTGTCAGCGTTCAAGTTCACACCGAGTATGATGACGTCGCGATCATCGGCCTTGGCTGCCGATTCCCGGGAGCGGAGAATGCCGCCGAGTTCTGGCGGAATCTATGCGACGGCGTTGATTCCGTTCGCCAACTGCCGCAGGATCGCTGGGACGAAGACAAGTATTACAGTCCCTCTCCTGCACCCGGGAAAATGTACACGCGCGAAGGTGGCTTTCTGGATCGCATTGGTGATTTTGACGCCGAGTTCTTCGGCATCTCTGAACAAGAGGCATGCTGGATCGACCCGCAGCATCGCTTGCTGTTGGAAGTCAGTTGGCAGGCGTTGGAAGATGCCGGCGTAGCGCCCAACAGTGCAGAAGAATCGAACGTGGGCGTATTCATGGGTATCATGTCCCACGACTACGCGCAACTGGTCGCGGATGACGAAGCCGGCATCATTGATGGCTTCCGCGGAGCCGGATTGTCGCATAGCGCCGGCGTTGGCCGATTGAGCTTCATGTTGGGATTTGAAGGTCCCAGTATCGCGATCGATTCGGCCAGCAGCAGCTCGCTGGTCGCTGTCTGTCAGGCGGCCAAGAGTTTGCTCGACAACGAATGCAACATGGCGCTGGCTGGCGGTGTGAACGCGATCTTGACGCCGACTAATTCGCTGCTGTTGTGCAAAGCCGGAATGTTGTCTCCCGATGGCCGTTGTAAATCGTTCTCCGCGGCTGCCGACGGTTTCGGACGCGGTGAAGGCTGCGGTGTCGTGGTGCTAAAACGGCGTCGCGATGCTGAGCGGGACGGCGATCGCATCTTGGCCGTTATTCGGGGCTCGGCGATTTCACATAACGGAACAAGCGGCGGAATCACGGCGCCCAGCGGCCGTTCGCAGGAACGCGTGATACGGCAAGCACTCTCCAACGCAAACGTCATCGCTGCCGAAATCGACTACTTTGAGGCTCATGGAACCGGCACCGAACTTGGCGACACGATCGAAATGGGAGCTGTCGCGACGGTATTGGGACAAGGCCGCTCGCCCGACAATCCGCTGCTGGTTGGATCGGTGAAGCCGAACATCGGACACCTGGAAGCAGCTGGTGGGATTTCAGGTTTGATCAAAGTTGTCCTTTCCATGCAACACGGAACCATTCCGCGACAATTGCACTTTGACCAGCCAAGTCCACACATCGCCTGGGATCGAATTCCGATCCGGATCGTCACCCAACAGCTTTCGTGGCCCAAAGGGGGCAGGCGGATGGCGAGTGTCAGTGCGTTGGGAATGAGCGGCACCAACGCCCACATTGTACTCGAATCACCAGTTGCAGCCGAGGCAACCGAAACAGCCGACAACGAGTCGCGATCGGAACATCTGCTGGTATTGAGCGCGAAAACACCGGACCGTCTACAGCAACTGGTTCAGCAGTTCGGCGATTGGATGGAACAAGCACCCCAAGTTACCTTTGCCGATGCTTGCCACACCGCCGCCGTTGGCCGTCGACACTGGCAGCATCGCGCGGCAATCGTCGCGGAATCGATGGAGCAGGCCGTGGTTCAGCTGCGAGCTCTTCAGCAGGGTAAGAACGGTACGCAGCTCGCCTCACGCGACGCCATCAAGGCTGCGCAACTCGCCTGGTTGTTTAGCGGAGAAGGAACAGAATACCTGGGAATGGGCGAGACGCTGTACAACACGGAACCGGTTTTCAAAGCTGCTGTCGATCAGTTTGATCAGCAGCTTTGGCAGGACCGCGAAGGATCGCTGGTTGACGCAATGTTCCGGGATGAAACGCTGCTGAAGCAAACGATGTGGAGCGGTCCAGCGCTATTCGTCTTGCAAGCCGGGCTCGCCAAACTTTGGCAAAGTTGGGGAATTGAGCCCGATGTGTTGCTCGGACATGGACTCGGGCAATACGCAGCGGCATGCGTCGCCGGCGTGATGAAGTGGGAGGACGGACTGCGACTTGTCGCGGAACGCAGTCGCGTCCTTGGCGAGCAAACTCACGTGAACGTCAGCCAGCTGGTCAGCATCGGCGACAATCAAGCAACCGTCGCGTCGGCCGACAGCCAGCAGCTGAACATTCCCTCGCAATTGCTGGACGAATTCGAGCGTGTTGCCGACACGATTGATTATCTACCCGCCAGTTTGCCGTTGATCTGCAACCTGAGCGGAGACATTGTCCCCGTTCACCGATTGTTGGGCGGAAGCTACTGGCGACGGCACTTGACCGAACCAATCCAGCTGGCCGAAAGCATTCAGTCACTGGCGAAGCAGAATTGCCAATTTGTTCTAGAGCTGGGACCCGATTCGACGCTGAGCCAATTTGCCGCGTCCCATTGGCCACAAGAAACACCTACGCTGATGCCATCACTGCGAGGCGGAAAGACGGAAACGGCGTGTATGTTGAACGCTCTGGGCGAACTGTACGTCGGCGGAATCCTGCCGGACTTCGTCGCGTTTGATCGACCTTGGCCGCGAAGAAAAATCCAGCTGCCGACAACCCCGTATCAACGCAAGCGTTACTGGATCACCGATGTTGCCAAGTATGTCGACGCGAATTAGATCGCGGTACTCGCCACGAATACGACGGAGATGGAGAGCATGATCGCCCCCAGCGAAACTTATGACGTGACCATTATCGGCGGTGGCCTTTCGGGTCTGACGCTGGCAAGGCAATTGATCAGCAAGGATCCCGACATTCGAATCCTGATTCTCGAAAAGCGACCTCACCCGGTAGATGAAGCCGCGTTCAAGGTTGGTGAGTCGACGATCGAAGTCGGCGCTTATTACCTGGCCGAAGAAGTTGGCCTGAAAAAGCATCTTGTTGATCAACAGTTGCCAAAGTTTGGATTGCGTTTCTTTTTCAACAATGGGAAGGAATCGATTCAGCACGGTATCGAAGTCGGTTTGAGCGAATTCTTTCCGGCCCCTGGCTACCAAGTGGACCGAGGGCGACTTGAAAATCACCTGGCGGAATCTCTCACCCAAGTCGGCGTCGAATTCCTAACGGCGCAAGTCAAACGAGTTGAATTCGCGAGTGATGATGATCCGCATACGGTTCATTATTTGGCTGACGGCGTCGACCGGGCCGCAAAATCGCGCTGGGTCGTCGACGGCAGTGGCCGGATGGCGATCTTGAAACGCCAATTGAATCTGAAGGAAGACATCGACCATCAAATCAATGCGGCGTGGTTCCGCATCGGAGCCGACATTCATGTTGATGACTGGTGCCAAGACCACTGCTGGCGTGAGCGCGCCGGCAAGGTTGCCAGGCGCTGGCTGAGCACCAACCACATGCTGGGACGAGGCTACTGGGTGTGGATCATTCCTCTTGCCTCGGGATCCACCAGCATCGGAATCGTTGCCGATCCACGATTACATCCGCTGTCAGATTTCAATCGCTTTGATTCGGCACTTGACTGGCTGGATCAGCACGAGCCGGTATTGGCCGAGGCCATTGAGCCGCATCGCGAGAAAGTACAGGACTTCAAAGCGATCAAGCGGATTGGCCACGGCTGCAAGGAAGTATTCTCCGCACGACGCTGGGCGATCACCGGCGAAGCGGGGGTGTTCCTTGATCCGCTTTATTCACCCGGCATCGACTACATCGCAATGGCCAACACGATGATCTGCAGCCTGATTCAGCATGACCGTGCGGGGATGTCGATCGAGTTGATGGCTCCGCGTTATCAGGGCATATTCCTGAACCTGTTCCATGACAACCTGCAAACGTATCAAGACCAATATCCGCTGTTCGGAAATGCCCGGGTGATGTCGCTGAAATACGTTTGGGATTACGCATTGTACTGGAGCTTTCCAGCACTCTTGTACTTTAACGGCAAGATGACCGACCCGATGTTCTTCAGCATCATCAGTGACGAAATTGAAACGCTGCGGACATTGAATCGAAAAATGCAGAAGTTTCTTCGCGATTGGGACTCGGTCGACAGCAGCCAGGACGTTGCATCTGCATTTGTCGATCAACATGGAATTGAGATCCTGAAGCAATTGAATTCCGACCTTCGTGACCGGCTGGACGACGACGCCTTGCAGATGCGATTTCGCCGCAACGTCGGCATGCTGAAAGATTTGGCCGCTGAGATCACCTCACGCGTCAGACAGTTACAACCGAGTATCAACTGGGATGAAGAGCCTGGTTCCCCCATGGGTCATCGGCTGGACGGAGTCTTCAGCGCCCTGAATCTATGACAGTGCTCATCCCTGTCCAGGTAACATCTCCAAGGAACGGCAATCATAAATCGGATAAGTTTTGATGGGAAAGCAACAACAACAGTATGACCTTACAATCCTGGGCGGTGGACTGGCTGGCCTTTCACTGGCTCTGCATTGTCACCAGGAAGTGCCGAACATTCGAATCGCGGTCCTGGAAAAGAACCGGCATCCCGCGCCGGAAGCCGCGTTCAAGGTTGGTGAATCGACGGTGGAGGTCGCCACGCATTACTTCCAAAACGTGCTTGGTTTGCGTGAACACTTGCAGCAAGAGCAGCTACCAAAGCTTGGGCTCCGATTTTTTTTCGCTGCCGGTGATAACCGGGCCATTGAAAACCGTCTGGAGTTGGGCGGCAGTGAGTTTCCACCAACGCCCAGTTTTCAGCTGGACCGCGGCCGCTTCGAGAACTTTTTGGCCGAGCGATGCAAGTCGCTGGGCATCGATTTTGTGGATGGCGCAAACGTCAAGCACGTCGACCTGCAGGGTGGCCGAAAGCATCATCATGTGCGATATCAGCGGGCCGATGTGGATCACCAGATTGAAAGCCGATGGGTCGCCGATTGCAGCGGTCGGGCAGCGATTCTGAAACGCAAGCTGGGACTGGAAAAAGAAATCACCCATCGCGCCAATGCAGCCTGGTTCCGTGTCGGCGCAGAGATTCGCATTGATGATTGGTCGTCCGACCCGGCGTGGAAAGAGAATTACGACCGCGACCAGAATCCTCGTTGGTTAAGCACGAACCACTTGATGGGCAAGGGCTATTGGGTCTGGTTGATTCCGTTGTCATCCGGGTGCACCAGCGTCGGCATTGTCGCCGACGAAGACACGCACTCGCTTTCTGATTTTAACTCGCTGGAAAAAGCGCTCGCCTGGCTGGACAAATACGAGCCACAATGTGCCGAGAAAATTCGGCAACACGAGGATCAAGTGCAAGACTTCTTGGCCATCAAGCGGTATTCGCGCGAAACCAAGCAGGTCTTTTCGGCGAATCGTTGGGGCGTCACCGGGGAAGCGGGCTTCTTTCTGGATCCCTTCTATTCGCCGGGCAGTGATTTCATCGGCTACGGCAACACATTCATGGTTGACTTGATCAAACGCGATTTCACCGGCCGTGGTTACCGGATGCAAGCGAGGATTTATGACTTCTTTTACAAGCGAATGCACTATGGCACGGCGCATATTTACCAAGATCAGTACCAGTTGTTTGGCAATCAACAAGTGATGCCAATCAAAATTCTTTGGGACTACATGATTTATTGGTCATTGCCCGGCCACATGTTCTGCCACAACAGAATCCTCGCTTTGGGGACTTTTGCGCGTAACTTCCGCAGCTTCAAACGACTGCATGACCTGAATCGATTCATGCAAAAGTTCTTTCGCCAGTGGCATCAAGAAACACAGAGTTGGGAAGCCACGGGCGAAATCGACTCGTCAGAAATGAAGGTCATTGTGGAAACCAACCGTGCCCTGATGGCTGAACTGGACGACAAAGCTTATGGCAAGCGATTCGCACACAGCGCCGCGCAGATGGAAACGCTCGCTGCGGAAATCATCGAACACTCCGGCATCAAGTGCAAACCTCCGTTCAAACGCCGCAAGCATGACAACGTGATCGGGGACTCATTCGCGATGCTGTTCGAGGCGACGATGAGACGGTTTGAAGAATCACCAGCGACGGACAATGCCACTTTCGTTTCGTGACAACAAAGCCTGGCGCCACTTTGGTTTCGCACAATTTCATCATTGATGTGGGATCATCGGTAGGCCAGGACTTGGAGAGCGGGGTCGCGTTAAACAAAACTGACGCTGTTCAGTTTGGGTCGCGCAGATGTGGGTAAAGACGAGGTCTCACGGCCCACGGCTCGACCCGCGTTACCCAACCTACGCATGCGGTTCGGTCATGCTCCACGGGTCCAGCGCTTCGTTTAATACTTCTTCGGACAAGACGCCTTTTTCGCGGCACAACTCGCGGATCGTTTGACCCGATGCGAAGGCTTCTTTGGCAAGTTTTGCCGCCTGCTCGTAACCGATCAACGGATTCAAGCTGGTGCACATCGACAAGCTTTTTTCGACAGCGGCTTCGCAAGATTCTTTGTTGGCTTCCATTCCGTCGACGCAGAATTCCACGAATGCCTGAGTGCCGCTAGCCAACAAGTGAATCGATTCCAGAATCGTGTGAGCCATCATCGGCATCATGATGTTCAGTTGAAAGTTGCCGCCGCCGGCGCCGGCCACAGTCATTGCGGTGTCGTTCCCCATCACTCGCGCCGTCAATTGCATCATCGACTCGCACATCACCGGGTTCACTTTACCGGGCATGATGGAACTACCCGGCTGACGGCTTGGCAGCTTGACTTCATAGAATCCGCAGCGCGGCCCGCTGCCCAGCCAGCGGATGTTATTGGCAACATTGAAAAGTGTCTGGGCAATGCACTTCAATTCTCCGTGCGATTGCACAAGTGCGTCTCGCTGGGCGTTTGCTTCGAAATGGTTGACCGCTTCCATGAAGGGGATCCCCGTCTTTTCTTCGAGCACTTTGGCAACTCGAGAGCCAAATTCGGGATGCGTGTTGATCCCGCTGCCGACCGCGGTGCCGCCGACGGGTAATTCCAAGACTGCGTTGCGGGCAGCGTCAGCCCGCACGATCGACAATTGAAGTTGCCGCGCGAATCCGCCAAACTCTTGGCCAAGCCGCAGTGGTGTCGCATCCATCAAATGCGTACGTCCAATTTTGATCACCTTGTCCCAAGCCTGTGCCTTCTGTTCCAAGGCGTCATGCATACGGCGTAGCGCCGGCAGCAGTGACTTATTGATTTGCATCGCAGCGGCCACGTGTATCGCGGTTGGAAACGTGTCATTGGTGCTCTGCCCCATATTGACGTGATCATTGGGATGAATCGGTTTTTCGGGGGCTAGCCGATCACCACCGACAATCTCGATCGCGCGATTGCTGATCACTTCATTGACGTTCATATTGCTGCTGGTGCCGCTACCGGTTTGGAACACGTCGATCGGGAATTGATCGGCCAGTTGCCCTTCCGCGACTTCGCTTGCGGCCGCCAACATTGCCTGGACTTGTGCATCATCGATCGGTTTCTTGCCTGAGCCGGTGAGCTTGCCTAAATCACGATTTGCGACCCCACACGCGTATTTGACCAGCCCCATGGCGGCGATCATGGACGACGGTAGCTGCCATCCGCTGATCGGAAAGTTCTCCACGGCACGCTGTGTTTGAGCCCCGTAATAAGCGTCTGCGGGGACACGAACTTCGCCCATCGAGTCAAGTTCGGTTCGGTAATCGGACATCTTTTTGTGCCTTTCGCTAGCGGTACATAAGCCTGCATGATAAAGCTGCGACTGAATTTCCGGGAGGCGGCTTGTGGTCGCACGTCATCGCCGACATCCCGGGCATGATCGTTGCTAAAATTGTCGCATCCATCACCAGAACCCCATCTCGATTTGGTCCCGCACGATGCGATTTTCAAATGGCTTTTTTCTGATCGGCTTGTTTCTACTGGGCATGATGCTGGCCATCGGTGCCAGCGCTGCCGAAACGGTGGCATCAACGCCGGGCGGCGAAAGTGCGGCCATCGATTTGATGCCCCTGGTCATGCTGGTCATCGGGATTGTCTCGGTGCTGGGTTTGATCATCGGCTTGAAAATGAATGCCTTTTTGGCGCTGATCATTTCGGCGCTGATCGTCAGTCTGTTGGTCGGCCTGGTCGGTGGCCAGGACATGGGCAGCCGCATGAGTTCTGTGGTCTCGGCTTTTGGAAATTCGGCCGGCGGAATCGGAATCGTGATTGCGATGGCGGCAATCATTGGCAAGTGCATGCTGGATAGCGGCGCGGCAGACAAAATCGTTCGCACGGCTGTCGACACCACCGGCGAAAAGAAAGCATCGCTGGGGTTGATGCTCAGCGGCTTCATTCTGGCAATCCCCGTGTTTTTTGACACCGTGTTTTACTTGCTCGTGCCGCTGGCGCGCAGCTTATACACGCGGACAGAGAAACATTATCTTCGCTACTTGATGGCGATTGCTACAGGCGGCGCGATCACGCACACGCTTGTCCCTCCGACACCGGGTCCTCTGTTGGTGTCGGCGATTCTGGGTGTCGATATTGGACGGATGATGCTGGTCGGTGCGATGGTGGCGTTTCCGGCTGCGATGGTTGGCTTGCTGTACTCCCACATCGTTGATCGAAGGATGCCGATTCCGATGAGGCCCTTGGGTTCCAGTGATCAACAGCGCGAACGACTTGCGGACGATCGTTTGCCGTCGCTTTGGATTTCGCTGCTGCCCGTCGTGCTACCCGTCCTGCTAATCGGGGCCGGCACACTTTCCACAACGCTGGCTGATGCGGAAGATCGCGCCAAGCTTACGGTGAACGACATCAGCAATTATGACGAATTGGCGAAACTTTTAAGCGAAGCCGAAGAGAATACTCCTGGGGCGCGGGTGGTTGGCAGCGGCAAGCTGACCGCGGAAGACGTGGCGGTTCTTAAGCGACCAGCCGCCACTGGGCAGGAACAAGAACAAGTTGTCGAGATCCTGAACCGTGTCCTGCTGGATGGCGACCTTTACGACGAACAAGCATTCCTTGGTGTGGCCATCTCGGACGTCGCCAAATCCAAACTGGCGGCCAATCAATTGAGGATGAAGCCGGTTGATCGTCGCAGAATGAATCGTGTTTTGCTGGAGGACGCCTTTGGAGATTTGATTCAGAAACATGAGTGGAATACACCCAAACGAAAACTTGCCACCTCGCTGTCACTGTGGAGCAACGCGAATTTCGCACTTTTGTTGGCGGCGCTTATCGCCATGTTGACACTTAAGAAGACGAGAAGCTTATCGTGGCGAACGCTTGGCATCGACGTCGAAGAAGCGCTGATGAGCGGGGGAGTCATTATTCTGATCACGGCTGCCGGTGGCGCTTTTGGCGCCATGTTGGGCGACACCAAGATTAACGAGACGATCAAAGAGTTCTTCAGCACGCAAGGCGGATCGGGGATTAGCTTGCTGCTGCTGGGCTGGGGAATCGCGGTCGTTTTGAAAGTCGCCCAAGGCAGCAGTACCGTTGCCATGATTGTCGGCGCGGGGATGATGTCCGCGATCATCGGTGACGCTAAACCGGATTACAACATGGTCTACGTGGCAACCGCCGTCGGGGCTGGTTCGCTGTGCGGCAGTTGGATGAATGACAGCGGCTTCTGGATTTTTACCAAGATGGGAGTCTTGACCGAAAGCGAGTCGCTGAAAAGCTGGACGACTCTGCTGATTGTGCTTTCGATCACGAGTCTGCTGATCACGATCGCACTGAGCCAGACATTGCCGATGCGGGCGGAGTTGTGAATCGCGAACCCAATCCGCCACGGCTTGCACTGCCGGCAGGTTGCTTTTTGACACTGCTGTGGGCGGCAGTGACGTGCCTGATGCTGTTGATCAACGGTTCGTTGGTGATGGCGGTTCTGGACTCAATCCCCAACCGTGCTCCGTCTTGGGCCCGAAAACCAGAATTCGTCCAGTTCATGTTGTATTTCGTTCCCGTCTTACTGGTAGTCGTACAGTGGATCTTGATTGACTACGTTTGGGGCAGATTCAGACAAAGAACTTTCCATGAGTGATCTGCGGCAGCATGCAACTTTATTTGATTCGGCACGCTGAGAGCCAAAACAACGCCAAGCCTGCTCACGAGCGCGTCGAGGACCCACCAATCACAGACCTCGGGAAACGACAAGCCCAACAGCTATCGGTTTGGACACGGACGCTAAAAATCGACATGCTGATCACAAGTCCGTTTCGCAGGGCCTTGGAAACGGCGCGCGGAATCATGCGACCCGCACAGCAACACGTGCATGTCTGGCATGACATCTACGAGCGCGGCGGCTGTTTTCGAGGATATCTGCCGGAACAGATCGAGGGTGCGATGGGAATGGGAACGGATGAGATTCGTACGCATCTGACCGATGATTGCACTTGCACGATCGACGCGACAATCGACCAGACTGGTTGGTGGGGCGGAAAAGATCGGGAAACGGATGAACGGGCCACCATCCGGGCTGCCGCTGTGGTGGACCGGCTGCAGAGAACCTTTGGTGCTAACGGACAAACAATCGTCGCAATCACGCATGCTGACTTTAAACGTTTGTTGTTGGGTGAGATGTTAACGGGGGTAGTGAATCCACAACTGCTGGGTCCGATCCGGAACACTGGGATCACGAAAGTTGACTTCGACGGAAACCGTTGGCAGCTTGATTGGTTTAACTCCGTCAGCCACTTGCCCGCGGATTTGATCACGGGTAATGAAGAGTAATGCATGGGCGCTGTTAAGAATGCTACCAGGTGTAACGGGCGTTACCTGCTCATTTTGCTTTTGGCATCGGGCGCGCTCGGTTGCTCGACTGATTCCAATGTAGGCGTCGGTTATAAAGGTAATAGCAAACCTGTTGTTTACGCCGTGAACTATCCGCTCGCATTCTTCGCCAAACAAATTGGCGGCGAGCTTGTTGACATCGTGTTCCCGGTACCGGGCGATCGCGATCCCGCTGATTGGGTTCCCGAACCGGAAGTGATCGAGCGGATGCAATCTGCCGACCTGATCCTGCTCAGCGGCGGCGGTCATGCGAAGTGGACGGAAAGCGTAAGCCTACCATTGTCTCGCTTGGTCGATACAACTCGCGAAGTTGCCGAACAATACATCAAAGTCGATCACGCGATCACGCACAGCCATGGGCCCGCCGGTGATCACTCACACGCCGCTGTGGCGACCGAAACTTGGCTCGACCCAAACCTGGCGATTGCCCAGGCCCGCGTCATCATGGAAGAATTTAACGGACTCGTGCCCGCTTCCTCCCCGCAGTTTCAAGCAAACTTCGACAACTTACACAACGAACTCAATGAACTGGATGGGGAACTCCAATCGCTGCTGACGCAATCGACAACACCAGGGCTGGCTTCGCATCCTGTTTACGAGTATTTCGCGCGCCGTTATTCACTGAAACTTCAAAGTATGCACTGGGAACCCAACGTGTTTCCAGCAGATGAAGATTGGCGTGCGCTTGAGGCGATGCTGAGGCAACAGAGGCCGCGCTTTATGCTCTGGGAAGACAATCCGATCGATGCCACAAACAAACGCTTACATGAACTTGATGTTAAAGTCGTCGTGTTTCGTACGTTATCCAGTAAGCCAACGCGTGGCGATTACTTAACCGCGATGCGCGAAAACATACAAAATCTGAAGAATGCGCTGACAGAGTAAGATGCGTTAATCTCTCGGGCCTTATCATTTCTTAGATGCCTGAAAAAGCAACACAGATGAACGATTCCCAGCAATCCGACAACTTCTTGACGCCCCACAAATCGCGGGTCGCATTCGTTTCGACGCGGATCGCCGGCACCGATGGTGTGTCACTGGAAGTCGCGAAGTGGTCCGACGTGTTGGCAAGAATGGGAGTTGAATGTTACTACATTGCCGGCGAACTGGATTGGCCGCGTGAGCAATGCGTGCTGATCCCAGAGGCACATTTCAATCACCCTGAGGTTTTGGAGACCACGCGGCAGGCATTCGATACGGAGTTGCGCACCCCGCAGTTGACCGATGACATTCTACGTTTGGCAAGATCGATCCGAGATCAATTGCAAGCCGCGATCGCGCGGCTTGAGATTGACGTTATCATCGCCGAAAATGCATTAACAATCCCGATGAATATTTCCTTGGGCTTGGCGATCGTGCAAACGATTCAAGAAACAAAGATCGGGTGTCTCGCGCATCATCACGATTTCTACTGGGAACGGCATCGCTTTCTGGTGAATGCGGTCGATGATTTTCTCCGCTATGCTTTTCCTCCGGCCTTGCCACAAATCCAACATGCGGTGATCAATAGTCCGCAGGGCCAGGAATTCAGTCGCCGCACGGGGATGTCGTGCAGAATCATTCCTAATGTGATGGATTTCGCCAACCCTCCCGCGCCGGCGGATGAGTATGCGGGCAAGTTTCGCCAGGCTGTTGGGATCGGAGAAGATGATTTATTTGTGCTTCAACCGACTCGGGTGGTCGCTCGTAAAGGAATCGAGCATGCTGTCGAACTGGTACGCCGTTTGGGCCGCAAGCACGCCAAGTTGGTCATTAGTCATGCGTCCGGCGACGAAGGAGATGTTTATCAGCAGCGGATCCAGGAGTACGCAAATCTGATGGACGTTGAATTATTACTGGTCGAGGCCTGGATCTCTGAACAACGCGGCACGTCCCCCGACGGTCGGCCGCTATTCACGCTGGGCGACGTATTCACCCAAGCCGACTTGGTCACGTACCCCTCCGAGTACGAAGGTTTTGGGAATGCGTTCCTGGAGGCGATCTACTACAAAAAGCCGCTGATCTGTAATCGCTACTTGATTTACCGCACCGACATCGAACCTTGCGGCTTTGATACGATTCTGTTCGACGGTTACCTGACGAACGAAACCTTGGAACAAGTCAACCAACTGCTGGACGACCCACAGCGGCAGCTTGACATGGTGGAACACAATTATCGTGTAGCTGCCGAGTTCTTCAGTTACGAGGTGCTGGAAGCCGAACTGCGGTGGATGATCGAACGGCCGCAAAACATCTATCGGTTGCTGAAAAGAGGTCGCAGCGAGCGGAAACGCAGATTCGATAGCCAGCACAGCAATCAAGACCCATCGAACTCATGACCCAATCCTGAACTTACCAACAACTCGCCCGTGTTGTTCAAACTTCCGATGTCCTCGACACGACTGGTCGCACCGGCGATCTTGGCGGTTATCTTGCTCGCGGGTCCCGCGATGGCAGACGCGCTGGTCGTGACGCGTGCGATGCAAGCGAGCACGATCGCTGAAGTATTCATCGAAGACGAAGAAATTCGCGTTCAGTTTGAAGTTGGCGTCGCGGACATCAGGGCATTCAAGAATCTGCTACCACAGGAGTCGTACGAGAAGCTCGCGAGAGACACGAGTCCGTTGGATCAACGTCTGCAGAAGTTCCTCGAGGAGGACTGGGTGATCACGGTCGATGAGCAGCCTTTGCAGGGAAATATTCAGCAAATCGTTGCGGATAAACGTGTGCTTCGCGATGAAATCACCGGCCAGCCGCTGCCGAACCAGCCTGACGATGCTGAGATTGTCATTCGTGTACGGCTGAGTTATCCGCTGCCAACAAAACCGTCATCCCTATCGATTCAGCCGCCGTTGGCCGACGATTCGGGTGCGACGGTCGCCAACATAGGTTTCGTCGTCTATCACCGGGGCGTCGCGGTCAACGACTTTCGATATCTTGCCCGGAGCGAAACACTCCGGTTGGATTGGTCCGACCCGTGGTACAGCCAATTTGAGCGAAAGAATTTACGGCGTCGCTACGATGCGCCGGCGGCTGCGTTTTTGTACATCGATAATTTTGAGGTTCGCAAAGAAATCATTTTTCGTCCCAAAGATTTGCAAGATTGGTTGGATCTAGGACTGGACGGCAAGTCCGTGATCGCGGCAAATCAGCGTGATTCGGTACGCGAAAAAGCTGCTGCGTTTCTTGGACAGCACACACCTTTAAAGATTGATGGAACAGACGGCGAAGGCACGCTCGACCGCGTTCATTTCATCAATCGTACGCTTCGATCTACGGGTGTCGTCGAACCTGGCACCGACATCGACATCAACACGGCGATGCTAGGCGCGATCTACGTTTACCCAATCAAAGGGCTGCCAGACCAGGTTTCAATGGAGTGGGATTTATTCAACCAACGCATCACCAAAATCCCCTGCGTTGCTACCGACGAAGCCGGCGGGATGCCGGGAACACTGGACGCCACCGACTCGACGCTGGTTTGGCAGAACTTTCTCAAGACCCCGTCGACTCCCGCGTTCATGAAGGTTGCGCCGCCGGCACCGCCTGGAACGCTGCCGATTCCAGTCGTCTCACTGGCTTGCTTGGCCGCCGCCGGACTAGTCTGGAAACGTCGGCCGAGTCGCAATATTCGCGGTGCCGTCATCGCGATTGTTTTGCTGCTGGCAGTCGGGACGGTCTCGGCGATCTCGCCGCAGCTGCGCATCAACGTGCCTGCTAGCTCCCGTGTGCAAGTGTCTCAACGGGACGCGAGTGATGTGACGTTCAGTTTGCTTCATAACATTTATCGCGCGTTTGATTATCGTGATGAAGGCACGGTGTACGATGTGTTGGCACGAAGCGCCGCGGGCGATCTGTTGACAAATATTTATCTGGATACGCGCGAGTCCTTGACACTGGCAAGCCAGGGAGGAGCGAGAGTCAAAGTCAAGAATGTTGAATTGGTTGACTGTCAGGCAAAACCGGATGGCCAGGACTCGTTTGTTGCCGACTGCAGGTGGGTCGTGACGGGAAGCGTCGGCCACTGGGGACATTTGCACGAGCGCAGCAACCAATATCACGGCGAACTTGTGATCCACCCCATCGACGGCGAGTGGAAGATTGTCGAGATGGAATTATTGAGTGAAGAGAGACTTTGAGAAAGGTGATCTCAGCGAGTCGATTCAAGACCAAAACGTCCAACCCGATCACCATGGGCAAGCGGGAAACAAAAACGGCATGACAGCCATCATCCAGGCCGCCAAGCTTCGCTTCGCCTTCGCTGGAACAACGTTTCAGTTAACGATCGATGATCTGTCGGTCCAGCCCGGCGAGTCGGTTGCCTTCATCGGCCCCAGTGGATCCGGAAAAACGACGCTGCTTCATTTGTTGGCTGGTATTCGCGTACCCGACTCGGGCCGGATATTGGTGGATGGTACGGAAGTCACCTCGCTGACCAATGCTGCGCGACGTGACTTCCGCATTTGCCGAATCGGACTTGTCTTTCAAGAATTCGAGTTACTCGAACATCTCTCGGTGCTCAACAACATCCTGCTTCCCTATCGCATCAGCCCGTCGCTGATACTCACAAGAGAGGTCGTCGACCGTGCAAAAGAGTTAGCTGACTCGGTCGATATCACCGACAAATTGACGCGGTTCACTGGTCGGCTTAGCCAGGGCGAACGTCAACGCGTGGCCGTCTGTCGCGCGATTTTGATGCGACCCTCTCTAGTCTTTGCCGATGAACCGACGGGTAATCTCGATCCGGACAATAAATGGAAAGTACTCGAGTCACTGCTGGACGATTGCCGAGAACGAAAATCAACGTTGTTGACGGTCACGCACGATCACCAGCTGCTGGACCTTTTCGACCGAGTCATCGACTTCGCCTCATTTCACACGAAAGCCGAATCGGGATCGCCGACAGCGGAGGCGATTCGATGAACGACGTGATTTACCTGGCCTGGCGGTACCTGGTGTTTCACAAAGTGAAAACGACCATTCTGGTTGCTGCGATCTGTTTGATCGTTTTGATCCCGGTCGCACTTCGCGTGCTGGTCGCGCAAGGGCAACAACAGCTAACCAGCCGCGCCGCTGAAACACCGCTTGTGCTGGGAGCCAAGGGAAGCCCGTTGGAATTGACACTCAATTCGCTGTACTTCAGCCGAG
>JBFJVZ010000038.1:0-28578 GCA_041623895.1 Pirellulaceae bacterium
GTGATTGGTTCGGGTGCTCCAATGGGAGCCTGCTGCGATCGATTCCGCCGGACAACGTGCCTGCCAGGCCGCATTCGTTCACGGCATTGGCTGTACCCAGCGGATTGTCGTTAGCGCCGGAAGCCTTCAAACTTTACCCGCCGGATAACCTGGTCCGATTTGAACTGTCCGGCGCTCCCGGGCAGGCAACGTCCGCATGCGGCTTGGGGATTTATCGAGACACGTTACTGGGTGCCGGCTTCATTGACGATGCTTTCACCTGCGAACCGGTCCATCAGGCGGTTCATCGCATTGATCTGTCCAGGACCGGCCACGGATACAGCGGCAAGCGGGGAGCCGGAGAGGAAACGTCCGAGTTCCTTAGTTCGACGGACCGCTGGTTTCGTCCGGTCCAAGTCCGAACCGGACCCGACGGCGGCTTGTGGGTCGTCGACATGTACCGCTATGTGATTGAACACTCTCGCTGGATTCCGCAGTCGACCCTCGCTCATTTGGATGTTTTCGCTGGACAAAGGTACGGGCGAATTTACCGCGTGATTCCAACAGCGACTTCGACAAAGACCGTCGTCAAAGATCTGATACCGGATCTGAGCAAATTGCCTAACCAAGATTTGGCTTCCCATCTCGGTTCAACGAACGGAACGGTGCGCGACCTTGTTCATCAGATGTTGCAATGGCGAGAGGCGGGAGATGTTGACGACGAAATTCGACGTGTGGCCGGTGAAGAACGCAACAGCGCCGCGCAGATCCAGGCTTTGGCAACACTTGCCGGGCTGAAGAGACTTTCCGCCGAGGATATTTCACGAGCGGTCCGATCTGCCAATCCCGAAACAGTGCGTTTCGCCGTTCGCCAGGCAGCATCGTTGCTGGACCAATCAGCCGAGATACAAGCTCTGATCGTGGGGCTCGCTGACCATCGGAACGTTCGTATCCGCCGACAAGTCGCGTTGTCGATGGCGGCGGCAGAATTCCCGTCCGCCGCGTCGACATTGGCGCGACTGATCGGTAACCGCGAAGAGGATGCAGATGTTCGATCGGCAGCGTTGAGCTCGGTCGGGGCGGGCAACGTGAATAACGTGATCGCCGCTTGTCTGTCGCATCCCGAGAATCGAGCGGTCGACACTTTCGATGATGTGATTCTGCTTGCACTTCGAATAGGAGACGCGGATGCCCGGCAATCAGCACTCGACGCGGTGCTTCCCGATAGTGACACCGCGCTGACGCACGAACGAGCGCAAACCATTGCCGGTGTCCTGGACGCACTGGACGAACGCGGCAAGCAGGAAGAAGTGTCAATCAACATTGAAACTGCCCGCAAGTTGATTGCTCTCCACCAATCCGCACTCAGCACGATCGCGAACCAAGATGCTTCCGTCGATAACCTGATTGCTGCGATGGTCTTGCTGGGCCGGGATTTCGGAAGCTTCACCGATCAGTTATTGCGGACAGCGGAAAATAGCAAGTCCTTCGATGCGGCGACGCGTGCTGCTTCGATTGCTGCCTTGATTTCACCCAAGCGATCGGGCTCGCTGCAGCAAAGCGCCGTGCAGGCGCTTTCGCAGATTCGATCGAACAATGTCGCTGCGCTTCTGCTTGACGCTTACCCAAGTGTCAGCCCATCGTTGCGAATCAGTGTCGTGGATTTGCTAATCAGTCGTGATGATGGTGCAGCTGCGCTGCTGGCAGCGGTAAGCGAGGGACGTTTGCGAAACGAGATTTTGGATGCAACCAAACGACAGAAACTTTTGACACATCCGAACGAAGAGATTCGTTTGTCAGCTGAACGAATCTTGAATTCGTCGAAAAAACCTTCCAGCCGAACGGAAGTTGTCAATTCTTTTGAAGGTGCCCTGGCACTAAAGGGCAATCCGGCGGCGGGACAAGCCGTTTTTCGTAAACACTGTTCCAACTGCCACAAGCTTCAGGACTACGGGCACGACGTGGGACCAAATCTGACGGCGCTGACCAACCGAAATCCTGGTTGGTTGCTCACAGCGATCCTGGATCCCAATCAGGATGTTGATGCTCGCTACATAACATGGACAGCAGTCACGGTCGACGGCCGAGCGGTATCCGGGTTAATTGTGGGAGAAACAGCGACCGCCATTCGGCTGCGAGAAGCGGGCGGAAAAGAACACGTCATTGACCGCAGCGAAATCGAAGCCTTTGGGTCATCCGATCTTTCGGTCATGCCGGAGGGTTTGGAGAAAGACATCACCGTACAGGACATCAGCGATATCATCGCCTACTTGGGCCAGACCGTGGCGGCCCCAAAAGTTCTGCCGGGAAATCATCCAGCGCACATCGAGCCGGACGACCGCGGCGTGCTTTCCCTGACGGCAGCAAAAGCAGAGATTCGCGGCGGTGAGATCACGTTTGAAAACCATTTTTCCAACCTTGGGTATTGGCATCACGAAAACGACTCGGCGACTTGGACGTTCAGTATTCCTAGTCGGGCACGCTATGATGTCTATTTCAATGTCGCTTGCGATGGTTCGGCCGCGGGGAATTTGTTTCGAGTGGAGGGGCTGGATGAACCAGTTTCAGGCAAGGTCGCATCCACCGGAGGCTGGGATCGTTATCGCCCCAAGAAGATCAGCACCGTAACCCTTCACCCTGGGAATCACACGGTCGTTGTTCGCTCAGACGGCGCGATTCGGGGAGCTCTGTTTGATTTGAAAGAGGTTCGTATGGTTCCTGCAGGTTTGGCTCCGATGTTCGCGGCCGTCGACGTCAATGACAGTCCATTGCCGCGTCGCCCGGCGGAGATCGCTCCGTTTCTGCTGGATGAATCTCAATCGATCGAGCGTCGTCAGAAAGTGATCGATGATCGCCCCGGGATGGGGCCGGCGATTCTGTCGCTGCTGGTCAAAGATTTGAAAGCTGGCGATCTGGCCGAACAATACCGTCGCATGCCCTGGATCTGGCGGGTGGCGATTGCGGTGGGAAAACGAAACGACGGCGGCGAGATTCGCGACGTGTTGGAAATCAGCGTCCCGGGTGAAGACCAACCGCTGCTGGATTGGCAAGCCGTTGTCATCGGCGGCGGGCTGATCAACGGCGTTTCCCAACTTGGTTGGTCTCCCCAAAAGCGACTCGACGAAATCCTGGCTGGATTGCCGTCGGTCAAAGAAAACTGGCCGGCCGTTTTGAAGCTTGCGGCTGCGATGGCGGACGACGAAGCCGTGAAAATTGAAACACGTTATGATGCACTGCGGATGGTCGCACTGCAGTCACCCGGCACAGCCATCGAGCAACTGGAAATCTATCTGAATCCCGAAGCTGATCGACAACTTCAGATGGGCGCCGTGTCCGGATTGGTTGACGTGGATTCGCCCCAGTCCGGCATCTTGTTGTCAAAGGCGCTGTTGTGGCTAAAGGGACGGAATCGTTTTTACGCGCTCGAAGGAATGTTGCGGACCGATGCCCGGGCCGATCAGCTTGCACAGTTAATGTTGTCAGGTCGCTTGTCGCTGGAAGCCGACGAAGTGGAGAAGCTGAGGAACCATTCGGTCAGTGGCATCAAGATCAGAGCAAACGCCCTACTGGGCGACGCAAACTCCCAGTAAATACGAGTCAGGAATTACGATTAAACGATTGAGAAAACCCCATGCCTTCCCACTTGCTGACTCCCAATCGCCGAGCCTTTCTGGTCGCGGTTGGCACCACGTTGATCGCAGACTATTCGCCAAGCTTCGCTGAAAAGCCGACCGAGGCCGATCTGGTTTACTTGCTAAACGACACGCACATTGGAGAAAAACATCCGCCGGACTCGCCGGTGCCCTCGCATTTGCGTCAAGTCGTCACGGAACTGGTCGGGCGAAAGCAAGCTCCTGCCAGCGTCCTGATCAATGGTGACTTGGCTCTCAAGGATGGCCAGCCGGGCGACTATCGACATTTCGCGCAACTGATTGCTCCGCTCATCGACGCTGAAGTTGACGTGCATTTAACGCTGGGCAATCACGACAATCGTGAGGCGTTTTACGATGTGATGAAGGACCAACAACCGCAGTCTCCGCCGGTCCAGTCGCGGCACATTTCGGTTGTGAAAACACGATATGCGAACTTCTTTTTGCTGGACTCGCTGAAAGAGACCATGGTCACGCAGGGCACGATCGGTCCACAGCAACGAACGTGGCTTGCGCAGGCCCTGGACGCGCATGCCGATAAGCCGGCGATCGTTATGACTCACCACAATCCGAGGCTAGGCGGCGATCCCTTGCACTTTCCTGGTGGACTGATCGACTCCCAACAACTGTGGGACGTTCTTACGCCGCGCCGCCACGTGAAGGCCTACATCCATGGTCACATTCACGATCGCTCGCTGGCCGAGCACCAAGGAATTCACATCATCAACACGCCAGCCACTTCGTATGTCGCCGACCGGGCGAAGTCGACGACCGCGTGGACATTGGCACGATTGACGGGCAGCGGAGTTGCCCTCACGACCCGCACGACGGACGAATCGCACCCTTGGAACGGGCAAACAGAATTGCTCACTTGGCGCGCATGATCTGACGACCGCTGCGCGACTGGCAGGGATCGTCAAGCAATGGAGAGTGTTCTTGGCAATGAGCGAAAAAGGGAATCTGCGCCGCTTCATTGTGACTTTGATCATCATCATCGTCTCGCTGCCATGGATCATTCAGACGACGCAGCAGTCAATCAAGTCGATGTTCAACTCGCCACCATTGTGGGTGCCGCAAGCACAGGAATATCGCCGCAACTACGATTGGTTCCAACGCGTTTTTGGCATTCACGACATAGCGATCCTGAGTTTTCCGGGATGTACGATCGACAATCAGCGACTGGGGGATTTTGCTCGCGCGTTGTATTCTTCCGATGATCCCGAAGAAGAGAGCAAGCGTAAGAGATACTTTGAGGATGTGATCAACGGACGCAGTCTGCTCGCGGAACTGCAGGAGGGCGACGGAATTTCTCCCCGTGCGGCCGCGGCCCGATTACGCGGCACTTTCCTGGGGCCCGACGGCAAGACGACATGTGTTCTGGTATCGATAACAAAAGAGGGCATGTATGCTCGCCGCCAGAGTCTGGCAATCATTCGGCAAACGGCTCTGGAAGTCTTTGATATCAAGTCGGACGAGTTGGCTCTCGCCGGGTCGCTGGTAGACGGAGCGACCATCGATGCGGTGAGCATCGAATCGATGAATGCTCATACGGCGCCATCAATGTTGCTTGCTTCTCTGCTGTGCTTATGGTGCCTGAGATCATTTCTATTCACGGGACTGATCTTTCTAGTTGCCCTGGTAGGTCAGGGTCTGGTTCTATCGTTGGTGATGTTCACCGGCGAACCGTTGAACGCGATTCTGATCGTGATGCCGGGACTGATTTTCGTGCTCACCGTTTCGGCGGGTGTCCATTTGTCGCGGTACTACAAGAATGTCGCGTCGGATCGTGCAGTGGACCACCACCGCGTTACGCGACTGGCGATTCAGTACGGAAAGACGCCCTGCATCCTTGCTGCCGTCACGACCGTCATCGGACTGTTATCGCTGTCGGTAAGCGAGATGATCCCCATTGGCAATTTCAGTCTGCTAACCTCGTCCGTGGTCACGATCACAACGGTGTTGCTGTTTGCTTTGCTGCCCTTTGGAATGGATCTCAAGAATCGAAGCCGAAACCGCGGCAAAGTCGATGCGCAGAAGCCCCCGGCAGAGCGACTACCGCGATGGCTGTCCGCTCAACTAGCAGCATACTCGGGACTCATTGTGGGCATCTTTCTGGTGCTGCTGGTATGGCTTGCATTTGCCGCCCTATCGCTGAAGAGTTCGGTCGATTTGCGAGCTCTGTTTCGCCAGGACAGTCGAATACTTAGCGATTACAGCTGGCTTGAACAGAACGTGGGGGGGCAGGTGTCGGTCGAGATTCTCCTGGCTTTCGAGGCCGCAGATCAGACGCCGCTGCTCAAGCAACTGGAACTGGTTCGCGACACACAGTTGCGTGTTCACGGGATGGAAGAGATTGGCGGCACGCTATCGGCGGCGACCTTTTTCCCGTCCATACCCAAGCCCGGCGGCATTCGACGCACCGCACAGCGGGCCGCACTGGCCAAGCGCCTGAAAGCGTCTCGGGCACGATTTAGCGAAGGCAAACTGTATGCCATCGATGACGGCCGCGAAGTTTGGCGGATCAGCGCGAGGGTCTCGGCACTCGATGACACCGATTATGGGGAATTTCTGCAACTGCTTCGATCACGTGTCGACCCCCTCGTCCAGAACCGGGCAGCAGAGCGTGTGCAGACGACCTATACGGGTTCGTTGCCCGTGGCCTATCAAGCACAGACGGCACTCCTGCAGGACTTGTTCCGCAGTTACCTTACGGCGTTCGTGCTTGTCGCGCTGGTGATGATCGTAGTGCTGCGAAGCGTTTTCGCGGGTCTGCTGGTGATGTTGCCCAACCTGTTTCCCACGGTGTTGCTGTTTGGATTGATGGGTTGGTTGGACTTTCCCGTTGATATTGGATCTGTGATGACAGCGAGCGTTGCGCTGGGAATTGCGGTCGACGACACGTTGCATTTCTTGCTTTGGTATCGACGCGAGACGGCCGCCGGGTCGGCGCCCGGGGATGCAGTCCGCAGTAGCCTGTCGCATTGCGGTCCGGCGATGATCAGCACCAGCTTGATCGTCGGGGTCGGATTGCTGCCTTACTTGCAAAGCGGATTTGCTCCGACGCAACGGTTCGCTCAAATGATGATCGTATTATTGGCGGCGGCGCTGGTTGGTGATTTGATTCTTCTGCCTGCACTCTTGTTGAGCAAACTTGGTAAGCCATTTCAAAAATATGGGGCGGCTGCCGACTCGCAGCCGGGCGAGGAAGAACTGGGTGATGCAAACTCTGCGGGCGAAGATCAATAGGCAAATCGCTGGCTGGTCCAAGTCCACCATCTTAATGCCAAATTCGGCTGCCGCGGTGGTGCACATTCTGGAGAACGGTAACGGTTCCAGATAAACGGTCGCCAAGAACGCGCGAAGACGCAAAATCAGTTGTACAAGCTTCCAGGTTTACCGACCGGGAGGCGTGGCGATTTGAGCACTTGGTGATTAGAATCTTTGTCAGCAATTGCGCACCCGCGATGGGGGCGAATCCGAATCAGCCGTTGGTAAGGCGTCGGACGGGAGAATTAAACTGTTTTCAAGCGATAAGGACGCTCCATTGGACGTTGATCTAAGCGCCGGGAAACAACCGTTCTCCAACACCACGCCAGCGGTGAAGGTGGCGGAGCACATCATCGAAATCGTCAGCGATTCCGGTGAGGGCGCCCAAACCTGTGGACAAATCTTCGGCAAGGTGTGTGCCCGCATGCAAAACGGCCTCTGGACGGTCGAGATCATCCCGGCTGAAATCGAGCCGCCCGCCCGTTCGCCTGCCGGTGCCAGCGGGAACCGAATTCGAATCGGCGCTGACACGGTGACCAATGCCGGCGACCAGGCCGATCTGGTGGTCGCTTTCAATGAACAGGTGCTGCACGGCAGAATCGATGTTGGCGCGCTCCGACCCGGAACCTTGATCTTCCTGGAGAATTGCTGGAGCGAAGACCCGCTAGAAGACACCCAGCGATCCTACGCCGCAGCGGTGGAAAAATTCCGTCAGCTGGACTTCGAAGTCTGCGAGACTCCGATGCAGCGGGAATGTCTGAAGCTGACCGAAGACCCCCGGCGTGGCAAAAACATGTGGGCTTTGGGATTGCTCTGCGCGCTCTACCAACGGGACATGCAGATCGTTAGCGAAGAGGTCACCAAGAGGTTTTCCAAAAAGGGAGAACAGGTCCTGAAGCTCAACCTGCAGTTGGTTGACGCAGGTTATCGTTGGGGCCTTGAGAATACACATCATCGCTTCGAGATTCCCAAGGGTCCGGAACGCGAGACCCAAGCGGTGATGAACGGAAATCAGGCGATTGGCCTGGGAGCCATGGCCGCGGGTATGGAACTATGCGCCATGTACCCGATCACTCCGGCAACCTCGGCCTCGCATTTTCTGGCGGCCGAGTTTTCCAAAGTGGGAGGATTCGTTCATCAGGCGGAAGACGAAATCGCGGCCATCGGTTTTGCGCTCGGCGCTTCTTATGCCGGCAAGACAGCGGTGACGATCACCTCGGGGCCGGGACTTGCGCTAAAAACCGAGTTTCTGGGGCTGGCGGTGATGGCGGAGATCCCGCTTGTGATTGTCGACGTACAACGCGGAGGTCCCTCGACGGGGCTGCCGACAAAAATCGAACAGGGCGATCTGCTGGCCTCGCTGTTCGCAGCAGCAGGGGATGCGCCCAAGATCGTGATCGCCCCGGCAACCGTGGAAGAGTGTTTTCATTTCATGATCACCGCTCGTAAATTAGCGGAGCAGTTTCGGGGACCGGTGATTGTGCTCAGCGACGCGAACCTTGCCACCGGTCAGCAAGTCTTTCCCCGTCCGCAACCGCGCGAGCAGTGGCTCGCACCGCCCCTGGAACAGTCGCCCTGGCGTGCCGACATACCGCCCTACGACTGGGATCCTGAGACCGGGATTTCCGCGCGACCGATACCGGGACAACAAGGCGGTGAGTATGTGGTGACCGGACTCGCGCATGATCGCGACTCTCACGTGGCCTACGATTCCGCGATCAATCAACAGGCCATGCAAATGAGAAGCAGAAAGCTGGCGGTTTTGCAGAAAAGCCTGCGCCCGCCTCAGGTGCATGGGGACTCGGAAGGAGATCTGCTGGTCGTGGGGTGGGGATCCACGCTCGGTTCGATTGAAGAAGCAGTGGATCGAGTCCGGCGAACGGGAGGGAAAGTTTCTTCACTGCATTTGCGATTCCTGAGTCCCATGGAGCCAGGGATCAAGGAGATTTTTCGGCGCTTTAAAAAAGTGATGACGATCGAGATCAATTACAGCGACGATTTAGGGGAACCTTTTATCGACGCTGAAAGCCGCCGCTTTTCTCAATTGGCGCAGATCCTGAGAAGCCGGACGCTGATCGATGTCGATTGTTGGTCTCGCGTTCCGGGAAGCCCTCTGCGGCCGGGACAGATTGTGTCGGTCATTCGAGAGCGACTGGGAATATAATAAGTTTGACACGAAAGGCGGGTCGCTGATGCATGGATTGAAAACTGACTGGTATGAAGAATCCAATCAAATTGTCTGCCAGCTGCAAGACTATTGCTCGGCAATGCCGCGTTGGTGCCCGGGATGCGGCGACCATGCGGTGTTGAGCGCCGTGCAACGGCTGGCGCGGGACGAACAACTGCCTCCGGAAAAGACGGTTGTCGTTTCCGGTATCGGCTGCGCCAGTCGATTTCCGCACTACATGAAAACTTATGGTTTTCACGGGTTGCACGGGCGGGCTCTGCCACTGGCCTGCGGAATCAAGAGTCGCCGGCCGGACCTGAAAGTTTTTGTGGTCACCGGCGACGGCGACTGCTGCGCGATCGGGATGGGTCATTGGATACACGCGCTTCGCTACAATTTCGACCTCACCATCCTGTTGATGGATAACAGCATCTACGGGCTGACCAAGGGGCAGACATCACCGACCACGCTTCGCGGGGCCCACTCAAATACTCATCCTCAAGGTTCTTTCTTCGTTCCGTTGAATCCGATCTCATTGGCCTTGGGGGTGAGCAACGTTTCGTTCGTGGCTCAAACCGTGGATTGGAATCCGCCGCACGTCGCCGCGACGATCAAAGCCGCCCATACTCATCGGGGCACGTCCTTTGTGCGAATCTTCCAGAGGTGCCCTCACTTCACTCCGCAAGTATTCGCCGAACCGCAAAGAGATCCCTCGCAAATCCTGCTCATGGATCATCCGGATGGGATTACGATGGACGACAAGATGAAACGCATTTTCGTCAACCGGGTCGAACATGATCCGGCAGACCTTAACGAAGCCCGTGAGATCGCTGAACAACAAGAATTCTTTCCAATCGGATTGTTCTACCGGAATCAGTCCGCGCCTGTTTATGGCGACGACACCGTCATCGGCCTCGGTATAAGCCCCACAGAAAAGCTGAAAGCGATCGAGGCTGCCCTCGACCGTTTCTCGGTCTAGTCCGCTCGCCGCTGCAGGAGGGAACTGTGGTTTCCGACGAATCTGTTGAGAAATCAAAGACCGGCCGAGAAAGCGGACGTGCGCCCAGCAACCGTCTCAAGTGTGGCCGCGTTGCCGAACTGGTGAACTTCACCGAGATTCAAATCTGCGGTCCGAACCACGTTGGCAGCCCCGCTTTCGCCGAAGCACTCGCTCGACTTGGGAACCGATCTGCCAGCCGGCTGGGCGAGTCGCGGTCACTCGCCGCGGCGACACCTGAACCGGTTCCCTGCGTGTACCACGGCTTCTCGGGAAGCGACATTCCTGTCACGGGGCTTGCTCCGGTGGTTCTGGTGGCGGGCAGCCATCAGGACGCCGTCGATCATTGTCTGATCGCCCAGCGGATCGCTGGGGATCTCCGCATTCCCGTGAACTGCCTGGCGGACTCAGCGTTGCAGGAGTATCTGGGCTGTGTTGAGTTGCCTTCGCGCTTGATGTTTGAAAGCCGTGCGCCCGCCCTGCCGCCGGAAAAGCCGATCACCGCTGACAGTCTGGCTCCTTGTTTTCAGTCAGCTTCCAGCAGCCTGGGGAGAGTGCATCGACCGCTGATGTCTTTCGGGCCGGAAACGGCTCGGCAAGCGCTGATCGCCTGCGGTCGTCAGGCCGCATTGGCACGCGTATTACTGGATCACGGCTGTTTTTCAGCTGAGACTCGTCTGCTTCAAGTCCAACTGCTTCGACCGTTCCCTGAACAGGAACTCGTTGGCCATTTGCAGGAAATGGAACAGCTGATTGTTCTGGCGCAGCCCGACGATCCGCCCAACGTCGAACTTCTCGCCATGCTGGAGGTCCTGGCCGCCCGTCATCGGGATTTTCCAAAACTTTCGATCTCACCGTTATCGGGACGTCCGCTGACCCCAAGCGATCTACTCAGCGCGCTTCCTGAATCGCTGGTCCAGCAGAGCGTTGAGCCGGGGATCCGCACGACGGCGAAGGACTCTTTGCAACTTCAGATTGGCGCCACGCCGGGAGGACGATGGAGCCGGGAGCTTCTCGCCGAATCGGCCTCCGCGATCATTCGGGCGACTTCCCCGACCAACGATGGTGACTCGTTGCAGATCAGGCAAGTTGACCAGGCTGCCGACTCGACCTTCTGCAGGCTTGATATCGGTGCCACCGACGAAGAATCAAATTCGCTGGATCTGCTGTTCTACACGGAAAACAACCTGGTCGACCTCGAGCCAGCTTTGGAAAAGCTGAAGCACAATGGCATGTTGATCCTGCATTGTGAGAGCCGGGATATCGCTGCGGTCTGGCAACGTTTGTCTGCAGAATCCAAACGGATGATCGAAGAGAAGGACATCGAAGCCTGGTGGATACGCCCTTGGGATCTGCTTGATTCCAGCGAGGATCTCGCCGATCAGTCGTCTCAGATACTCAGTGGAGCGCTGCTCAAGACGCTTTCCGCCAAACTTCATTTGGACAGCACTGCTCTGCAGAGCGGCCCGCTATCGATTCTTGAAACAGCAGGTGCGCAGGCGGTTCGTAAGTTTGACCCAGCCGATCACGTCGCCGGCCAATCCCAACGGCAAGAGGAATCGAACGCGACGACCGCATCCACCCAAACGCCGAGCAACGAGAAACAGTGGCGTCAGGCCCTTCGCGCTTTCCATCTGACGGGGTCGGGCGGCTGGAGTGAATCGGATCCGCTGCCGGGTCTACCGCTATGGCCCGCCGTGGCCACAAAGCTGATCGATGATCACAAGCTCGCGGCGTACTACCCGTTGATGCTGCCCTCGCCGACGGACACGACCAAACAGTCCGCACAGACCGAGTACGTCAGCCTGCTTGAGGCATTACAACGTCCAACTGGCGAGTCGGATAACGAGAGCTCGGGCGATCGAGAGGACTTGGAATCAACTGTTCGCAACTTGGAAAAGGTCACGGAAACGACTCCTTCATTGGAGATCTCAGAGATCGTGGCCGCAGCCCTGCCGGACACGTCGCCCGAGAACGCTGACCGGGGTGACCCGGTTCTGCGAGAACGTCTCTCTCGCCTTCCCGAGTCGGGCCGGCTGATCGGCTTCGGGCCGCAGACACTTTCACACTTCTATTCCTGGGCGGTGGCCGCGCAGCGGACAGATTTCGAGGATCGCTTCTACGGTGAAGTCAAACAACTGATTGTTGGATTGCGGGATCTGCTGCAAGTCGATCTCTCCCATCGCGAAAGTCAGCGGGCTGCTGAGTCACTGGCCGAAAGCATGGGCGAGGAAGCGTCCGCATTCATCGATCTGGACAAGCTTTCCCGAAACTTGCCTGATGTCAGTGGATCCGACGCCCTGTCGGATCCGCTGCTCGAGCTGACTCGGGAAAGTCTTGGAGTTCTTCAAACGTTCCACGCTTCTGCATCTCAGTCCGTGCCCTTCTATGTGATCTCTTCGGGCGAGGGGCCGAAGTTCGATCGACTGCCTTCGCTGGCTCAGTTCGTCTCGAGCGATTGCTTTGAGGCGGCGCTCGGGCTGGTCGACGGTCTGCTGGAGCGAATGTCACGTGTATTTCGCGCAGTGCGAGTGGCCCGTCTTTTGATTTCGGGACGCTACCAGCCGGAGATACATGATGAAGTCTTTGCGCGATTCGAATGGCAGAGTTGCAGTGACGAAGAGATCCTGCTGGCACCCAAGGTGCTGGTGGTGGAATCATCAACGAGTATCAACAACAAGCAAACCACGGAATCGTTGAATCGGCTGCTACGATCCGGTCGGCCAGTTCATATCTTGATTACCCAAGACGAGTCAGGACTGACGGCCGAAGGACTTAGCGGCGCGTTGGATGATCTTGCCGCGATTGCGATGGCTAACCGAGAGGCTTTCGTCCTGCAATCGACTTTGGCCCGCCCCGACCATCTGCTGCTCGGACTTCGTGAGATAGTGCGAACGGTGCGTCCCTCGATCGCGCTGGTTTCTTCCCATCCGACATCACAGCCAGCTAGTTGGGCTTGGGCTTCTGAACTGCTGGCGCATTACGGACGTCTCGCCCCCTGTTTTCGGTATTCACCTGAGCTCGGATCTTGCTGGTCGGATCGGATCGACATTTCCGGCAATCCCCAACTCGAGACGCGTCAGGCGGTTGTCAACTTGGCCAGCAACTCCCTGCCTCCGGCATCCGCAGAGATCGACGAGACTGTCACATTCGCGCATGCCGCGTCATTGCGGCCGGAATTCAGAAGCCACTTCAGAGTCATTCCACATTGTGCTTGGAGTGATGATCAGCAACCGATCGGCGCCTACCTGGAAGAATTCGAGTCGATACCGCCCGCTTCGCTTCCCTTTATCTGGGTCGTGCGAAACACGGAACTTTCCCGAGCGATCATGACTCGCGAGATGGCCAACGCCTGTCGCGACCGCCACCTCGCTTGGAGCCGCCTACAAGAACTGGCCGCCATCAACAGTCAGCTCGCGAGCAAGGCACAAGAGGACGTCCGTAAAGAGCTTGAAGCCGGCTACCAAAACGAGGTTGAAAATGCCCGAGCCAAAGCGAGACAGGAGGGGACTCTCTGGGCAGTGAACCGCATCGTCGAGGAGCTGCTCGGACAAAAGGCGCCATTAACCACAGCAGATCTGTATCCGGAGACCGGCAACGGCGGACCGTTCCAATCGAAGATGTCGACTCTAGCGGCGGCCGGGCCGCCTGAAACATCCAAAGATCCAGGAAAAGCCGAGCCGACGAAAGAAGTGCAGGCGGCTCTGCGTACAGATCCGTACATCGATACGGAACTCTGCACTAGCTGCAACGACTGTGTGAACATCAACCCTCGCCTGTTCGTCTATAACGCCAACAATCAGGCCCAGATCGGCGATCCCCTGGCAGGATCCTTCGCTGAATTGGTGAAGGCGGCTGAGAAATGTCCGGCCCGCTGCATTCACCCGGGTGCTCCCCGTGCCGCTGATAAGACGGCCACGCCCGCAATGATCAAACGAGCCAGCAAATTCCCATAACGTCCGAGCCTTCGGTCATTGCTTTTGAAAGTGCTGGTGCAAAAACTCAGTCACGCGTTGCGGGCTGATGATGCCGACTAGATTCTCATTCAAATCCAGCACCGGCACATGGCGACAGCCGCACAGCGCCATCACCGAAAGAGAGGCAGCGGCCGAATCGATTTCGTAGACATAGACCGGTTCCGTTGTCATCACATCGCGAACGGGTCGATCTTTTAGCTCGTCAAACTCGAAGGCAACTCTGGCCAACACGTCGCGGTCGGAAAACACGCCGACAAGTTTGTCCTGTTCTGCGACCAGCAAGCAGGCGATGTGCAGTCCTGCCAACTTCTCGATCGCCTCGTGAACCGGTGTTTCCGGTGAGATCGTGGCAAACGGCTCGTGCCGAATCGTTCCGATCTCTTCTTCAACGAGCGCTTGTTCTAACGGATCGTCATAGACCTTGGGTTCGTAGTTCTCCAGAGGATCCTGGAATTCTTCGGGATCAGGGATGGTATCGCTCAAACTCAGGCTCCCTCTCGACTGCTGTAATAAGGTGGTTGGCCAATTCGCTGCACCACGACCTGACCCGGAAAACGATCGGCCACATATTGCATCAAACCGCGCTGTCCGGTCACGCCGACAACTCGATCCTGTTCGTCGACCACGCAGACAGAGCGAACTTTTTTCTGTTGCATCACCTCAAGCACTTCAGCAATTGGATCGGTCGTGCTGACCAACGGTAACTGCTCAACCATGTATTTTTCGATCGGTTGGTCGATATCAACGGCACCTTTGGACAGCATTTCGGTCAGCATGCTTTCGGTAAAAATTCCGATCGGTTTGTGGTCCTCGTCAACAACGATGGCACTGCCAATATCTTGCTCCCGCATCAATGACAACGCATCGCGTAGGGCGGCGGAGGTCGGCACGGTGACAGGCTCCCGTAGTTCAAGTTGCTCGACACGCTCGTTTCGAAAATCTTCCTGGAGTCCCATACCGCGATTCCACTCTGGTGTTTTGGTCCCTTGCGCCAATGGTTGTACCAAATTTCGATAACGCTGGTAAATCCGGGGTCAAAGTCGTACGCCCGCTCTGCGGGCGTACGTATTCTCCACGCCATCGCACGCAAAGAGGCTGGTGAAGAAATCAAAGTAGCAGGCAAACTCCCTATGCCATCTGCTTCTTCAAGCGAAAAAATACGATTGTTTTTGAAGGCCACGGCACACGGAGAATGCCCCGTTACCATTTGGAACATGGATAAGAATACGGGCGGTGCTCACACGATTTCATCCGCTTGGCGGAGCGAGCTCGAACACTAAGTGGCCGAGCTGTTGTCATCCGCGGGCGAGGAATCCACTTCGGTGGCTGCCGTTTCAGCAGCGCTGTCTGAATAATTTTTCAGCGGGCAATCGGCTTCCGCTGCTCTGACTTGGGCAGCGACCTTTAACCGATGTTCGCATGTCTGCCATTTCTCATCATCGCATTCGCGTTCGTCACACACCTCGCATGCGTACAACTCAGGAGGACACGGCTGAATAATCGAGTCTTTTAAACTTCGCAGCGCCCGCTTGGCACGCTTGAGTAGCTGATTCACAGGTGATTCCTCGTAGCTGGTTGCAATGGATGGGGGGAACGCCGAAGACTCAGCAAGCATCTTCTTTCATGTTACTCGCCCATCTCGACGATTCCAACTCACTGAGAAACGGTTTCCACGCGTGACGGGAGCCCACCGTCGGTCGTATTCATCCTGTGGAGTAATTGCCGCGCCCTTGGTCTCAGGGTCCGGTTCAAATTCTCGGTACTTTATTCTCAGCCCTTCCTCGTCGTCGTTCGATTGGATGTTCTCGTCAAGATCGTTTGTGACTTTCTCGTCTTGCAGAGCGCACCGTGCAAATTCCCAACACCAGAGATGAAAATACAGCAACCCTGACATCAGCAATTGAATGGTGCTGGGACCCGCATCGCCCCGCACGAGTATTGTTAGATACGCCCAGGTAGCGGCAAACATGGCAATCGTGGGCGCGGCTGCCAACCAGAATTGCCAGGACAAGAGAGGGAATACGAACACGCCGCAAACACACAAAAAAACGACGGCAAGAATGCCTATCTTGATGATGTGCTCCATCTGAAACCAAGAGCAGGCTCGCTGGCCGACAAGTCTGGCAGCAATCAAGTTTTTTCGTAACCTTACAATGCTGGCCGAACATTCCCGGCATTCAACCTGGTGCGCGGGAGAATTCATCGTGCAGAGAGGAGGCGTCGATGCGGGTCACAAGTACAATTTTGCGACCGTCTGTGAAAGAGACGAGACCAGAAGACGCGCTTCCGGAAAAATTGAACAGTGGAGGTTTCCGTCCTTTTCCTTTTTGTGACGAAACAAAACGAGATCGCAACTCAGAGTTTCTGTTTGCTTTTGCTGCCGGGCTATCCGATCTCGCGTATGCTCCGGCAGCTTACCTGCAGTCAGTTCTCGAACAGGAAGGCGCGTCCGCGATCAGCATGATCTCACCCGCGCCCTCTGCGGGTCTCGATCCGACGTTCGCCGTCGCGTTCATCTTGGACCGCCGCGGATGGCTGGCTGTACGCGGCAGCGACGACGGCAATGATTGGGCTGAAAACGTCCGCATGATTCCCTTTTATCATTTGGGTTTCAACGGCATTTGGAAAAGCATCCGTGCGCGAGTCGAAGCGTGGATCGAAGAACATCGAAGTGAATTCGATACCCTGATATTCACGGGGCATTCACTTGGCGGGGCCGTCACAACCTTGGCAGCGAGACATTGTTCACAGCAGCAACTGCCCATCGAGGCGGTCATTACCTTTGGTGCTCCGCGCGTCGGATCACCTCGATTTGCCGACAGTTACAACGCCAAAATCGTTGAACCCGGGTCGAAGAAGCTAGGCGACATTACGTATCGCTTTGTCAATCTCAACGACCCTGTCGGAGAGGTTCCTCCCTGGCTGATGGGCTTTTGTCACGTGGGATCGCCCGAGCTTCATGAAACCCCGGCTGTCGGTATCAGCACCGCTCCGGGCACTACCTGGTCCGGGATGATCAATCTGACGCGGCTTGAGCGGATTTGTCTGGCATTGGATCAGAGCATCGTCGATGCTTCCCAAGGCATCACTTGTCTAACTCTCCCGTTTCTGATGCCGGTGAAGCTGGGGCTACAAGCATTTCAAAACCGCGACTACCACAGCATGTCCGTCTACGCTTCTCGGATCCAATACGAAATTGGGTTCAAGAACAAGTTACCCAACATGCCGCGCGCTACAACGGTGCGAACCAGCGGCCGAGCAAAGGCCGTCATCGCTTTTGCGATCCTGGTTTTGCTGCTCGGCTTGGGCCTGGCTTTCGTCTTCCCCTACATTCTGATGGGCCCACACGCGTTCTTGCTCATTCCACTGGCGTATGCACCACTGCTGATCAACATTCTTTCCGGTCCAACTTGATTCGTCACCGGGTTAAACGAACCGGCCAAAGTAATTAAGCTTTGGCGCGTTTGCTTGATCAACCCCCGTGGCGTGATGCTTGACCGTTGAACTACCGATTGCTTTTTCGCCTGCTTGGTGTGATTTGCCTGCTGATCGGCGGATCGATGAGCTTTGCTTTGCCGTTTGCGTTTCCCGCACTGGCAAATCGGACGCATCTGCCGGCCGCCGAAGCGTTTGAGCAGCAGGGGGCTCGGGGCCTGATCGTCGGCATGGCCATCAGCCTGCTGATCGGCGCGATCCTGGTCTTTGTGGGCCGAAAAAGCCGCGGTCATCTGTACGCCAAAGAAGCGATGGCGGTCGTGGGTCTGAGTTGGGTGCTGGCAACGATTCTTGGTGCCCTGCCCTTTTACTTCAGTGGTGTCAGTAAAGCCGCAGGCGAACGGGTCACCATCGTGGAAGCGATGTTCGAATCGCAATCAGGTTTCAGTACCACCGGGGCCACAATCCTGACCGACTTGGAATCGCCTGAATTGGTCCCTCACTGCATCTTATTCTGGCGATCGTGGACACACTTTTTGGGCGGCCTGGGCATCGTCGTCTTGTTCGTAGCGATCCTGGGTCAGGGCTCGGCGGGTAAAGCAATGATGCGGGCTGAAATGCCTGGCCCCAGCAAAGAAGGCAGCATGCCGCGGATGCAACACACGGCGCTTGTGTTCGCCGGCATCTATGTCGGACTGAACGCGATCCTGACAGTGATTTACATGTTCCAGGGCATGACGCTGTTCGATGGGCTGTGCCACGCCTTCGGCACAATGGCCACGGGAGGCTTCAGCACTTACAACGCCAGCTTGGGCAGATTCAACAGTGCCTGGATCGAATCGACCACGATTTTGTTCATGATTCTTTCCGGGACCAACTTCACGTTGCTGTACCTGACGCTGTTGGGCGGACCAAAACGTTTATTCCACGATGTTGAGTTCCAAACTTATCTCGGCATCATTGCCGTGGTGACGATGGGGGTGATTTTTTTTGGCATCCAGGCACGCGACCACGGATTCGAGTCGATCGGCAGCGGGCTGCGATATGGTTTGTTTCAAGTCGTTTCGATTTTGACGACGACTGGTTATGGCACTGCCGACTTTGACCGCTGGAACAACTTTGGCCGCGGCATTTTATTGTTGTTGATGTTCGTGGGTGGCTGCGCGGGCAGCACCGGCGGCGGATTGAAGGTGATCCGGCACATCTTGTTTTACAAGATCTTGCGGCAGGAAATCGAACGGGCCCATCGGCCGCGCGTGGTCAGGCTGATTCGTGTCGGCGGCAGTCCGGTGGACGACCCGAACCTGATTCAAGGGATCGTCGTCTATTTCTGTACGATCTTGGCGATCTTTGTCTTCTCGTGGTTATTGCTAATCACGTTTGAACCCAATAGCACTTGGGGGGCGCCCGAATCGGGTTCAGCTGCCGCTTCCTTGCTGACAGCAGCTGGCTCGGACGTGGACATGCAGGGCACGCTGGACGAAAAACTGCTCGATTCCGCCAGCGCGGTCGCCGCCACACTGAATAATATCGGACCGGGGCTGGGTGTCGTCGGTGCGACCCAGAACTATGCTAATTTCAGCCAGGGGGCCAAGCTGCTGTTCATCTGGCTGATGATGCTTGGTCGGGTCGAGGTTTTCAGCGTGCTCGTGCTGATTTTTCCCACATTTTGGCGCCGCGTTTAGCCTGGTTTTGAGCCAGTTTAACTTCGCCTGCGTGGTCACGCCTAAAACTTGGCCTGGGCTTGGATTTAGGCTGGATCAAGCACTTGGTACTAGGCTTTGTCTCAAAAGTCGTAGCCGGAGTCGCCAGACTTCGGTCCGCGTCTTGGAAAACCTGAATTCTGGCGAATCCAGCTACGTGTTCGCGATTATTGTCTGAGTTTTGAGACAAAGCCGAGCACACGGATTCAGCCAGCGGCTCAGATCACCATGAAACCGATGTTTTGAATCAGATCGTGGTGCTAAACTTGGTTGGTGCCCTTTTTATTTCCCGGTTCACTTTGCTGTATGAACTTCCTGAATTTGCTCCGCATCGTCTTGCTTTTCGGACTGGTCAGCTGTCCCCTGGTGACGGTTGCGCAGGAACAGCCGGCCGAGGCAAACCTGGATCGGCCTGCAGACGTGATCGCCGAGAACGCGATTGCTGTGGAAAAACTCGGCCCCCGGAATCGCAGTGCCGTCATCATCCCGCTGCATGAAGACATCAATCCGCTGAGCGGGGCGCTGCTGATGCGGAAGTTCAAGGAAGCTGTCGATTCGGGCGTCGATGTCATCATCTTTGACATTCACAGTCCCGGCGGATTCACCTACGTGACGTTTGAGCTGATGGACATGATCTTGGACGCCAAGGATGTCGAGACGGTTGCCTTCATCGAGAAAGATGCAATCAGCGGCGCCGCGCTCATTTCGCTGGCATGTGACAAAATCATCATGTATCCGGACGCCCGTATCGGTGACGCCGGCGAGATCGTGATGGGCGAAGACGGCGCGTTCCGGTACACCGAAGCGAAGAGCCGCAGCGTGTTGGCGCAGAAAGTCCGTGACACCGCCGAAGCAACCGGGCGGCCGATCGCGCTGGCCGAAAAGATGACCGATAAAGACATGGTTGTGTTCCCGGCAACTCATAAGACCAGCGGGCAGACCCGTTATTTTTCTGACAAAGAATGGGAATCGTTTGAGGACAGCGATAACTGGCAGCGCGGGAAGCCGATCCGTGAAGCCGGCGAGGAAATGTTCTTTACGGCCAACGGTCGCCGCGCCGCCGAACTTGGCATCGCCGACGTGACCGTGGAAAGCCGGCTCGAGTTGGCCGAGGTTCTGGGTGTCAAGACACCGATCCCCGTCAAAGAACGCACCTGGGTCGACACGCTGGTGTTCATTTTGAATTCAGGCTTCGTGACGTTCTTGCTGTTAGTGATCGGCATGGTCGCGTTGGTGATTGAGCTGGGTGCTCCGGGACTCGGGATCGGCGGTCTGACATCGTTGCTTTGTTTCGGGCTGTTCTTTTGGAGCCGTTTTCTGGGTGGCACCGCGGGTTGGCTGGAGGTCACGCTGTTTGCTATCGGCCTGGCGTTCATTGCCGCGGAAATGTTTGTGATTCCCGGTTTCGGCGTCGCCGGAATCAGCGGTATCGTGCTCACGCTGGGTTCGCTGGTGATGGCATCGCGGCGATTCCTGGTACCGACCAGCGGCGAGGACCTGACGAGTTTGGGTATTGATGTCTTGACGGTTGTCGGCGCCTTTGCCGGATTTATCGTGGCAATACTGTTCCTAGCCAATTACATCGGCGAGATCCCCGGTCTGAGTCGATTGACTCTGAAACCTCAGCTGGCGGTCGAAGCCGGCGCGGCGGTCGACACGGCAATACCGGATGCGATGCTACCCGGTTGGCAACAGATCAACATTGGAGACGTGGGCACGGCGGTTTCGCCACTAAGACCCAGCGGCAAGATGCAGTTTGGGGATCTGATGGTCGATGTGGTCACCGAAGGTGATTTTGTCGAGACGGGCTGCGACGTCAAAGTGATCGGCAAGCAAGGCGCAAGAGTGATCGTGCGTCAAGTCTAAGCGGCGGTGATTCGTGGACGCTGCATCCCTACCAGCTGAATCGCCGGCGGAATCCACGGTTGACCTCACGGCCGAGTATTCAACGCCTCTGCTGGAAACACTCTTCTCCGGCAGGGCTCGCCGCTTTCGCCCACTGGGCAGTCTGATCTACGGAATCGTGGGCATCACCGTTTTCACCATGATGGTCTCCGTGTTTGCTGGCGGCTTCCTGGCGTGGGCCGATGACGTGGTGAATTCGCATGTGACATTCATCTGTTATTTCCTGATCGCCGCAGCCGTTTACCCAACGGCGACGATGACGCTTCAATTCTTTGCCTCCCTTCGATTGCCGTTGTCGATTCGCATATTGCTGGTTTATGTAGCGGTCTTCGCGTTTCTCCGCGCGATAACCTTTGGGATCCAAGTACCCGTCACTGGATCAGCCGTCCTGGTGTGTGCCGGTATTTGCATCGGTGGTCTAATCCAGCAATGGTTCAATGGATGGTATGCGCTTAGCTGGGGGCAAAAGGCTGAACCGCCAGGCAAGATCTCGATCGCCGCACTGTTGGATCTGACGGCAGCGATAGCGATCACCATGGGATTAGCCTCCGCGGCGGAAATCGATCCCGGGCGTCTGTCTTTCTTGTTTCTCCCTTGGCTAATTTTGGCCCCCATCGGCATGCAGGGCTGGGGACGCTTGACATCACTCTGTGCCGGCAGGAGAGACCGGGACTTGGGCTTTGCGATTTGGATGACTGGCAGTGCGGTTTGGGGTTGTCTGATCTTCCTGATCCTTGTGCTGGCCGGTTCAGGATCTCCCTTCGTACTGTTTGGCTTTCTCATCGGACCCGCGGTCGTCTTTGTCGCTCACTTGACCACGGTTGCCCCGATTGCCTGGCTGCGAGCGTGCGGCTGGAAATTCGAGCGGGTCGAACCGGTATCGACGAAGTCGGCTCAAACGGACGCAACATTCAGTTCTTCGATTTGAGTATTCAGCGTCAGCGTATCGTAGACGTAACCCATGCCCAGCAACGCGCCGGTGCACAGAAATAGAATGCCCGTAAAGATTTTGCCCATGTAAATGCGGTGCAGCCCAAAGATGCCCAGAAAGACGTGCAACAGCCAGGCGACACTTTGATCGATGCGCCCCTGGTGGTAACGGCGACTGGCTTGTTCCGACATCGAGCGAATGAAAAACAGATCGACGATCCAACCGATCAGCAGCAAACCGCCCGTGCAAAACCAGAGAATCCCCGTCAGCGGTTTGCCGAAGTAAAAGCGGTGGGCACCCGTAAAACCGAGCAGCCAGAACAGGTAGCCGAAGAAAGCCGGATGCGTAGAGACTCCACCGGATTCGATCGGCGACGGTGCCGGGGCTTGGAAGGCTTGGAAGGAATTCGTTTGCATCGGTTTTCCGTAGACTGGATCGAGTAGCGAGGAGGACTTGGTCCGGGTGATTCTTGCCAACTTGCCGCGACTGCCCAAAGCTGGTTCGCCCTGGGCGCGGGAAAAATCTGCGGATTCCGTGGGAGTATTCGCATCGGCTGGACCAATCTTGGCAACGGATGCGGTTTTATTTGCGTCGCATTCCCGTTGCCCCCCGTTTTTGCGGGGGATAGGGTGAACAGCAATCACGGCTCGGCAGGATCCTGGTCCTGCCAATCCCTGCTCCTGCCAGTCCCTTGAACAGATGTTTGAAACTAACCAACCTTGCGCCGCGGAAAAGTGAGATGCAGTACGTCGAATTGCATTGCAAAAGCAACTTTTCCTTTCTGGAAGGTGCCTCGCATGCGGCCGAAATGGTTGAGCAGGCGGCAAACTTGGGTTACGCCGGTTTGGCGTTGACCGACCGTGAAACTGTGGCCGGGGTGGTCCGCGGATTTGCGCCGGCCAAGGATTTGGGATTCAAGTACATCGTCGGCAGCGAAGTTCATCCCGACGACGCGCCGTCGATGGTTTTATGGCCGACCGATCGCGAGGCTTACGGCCACTTGTGCCGCTTGCTGTCCCGCGGACGGATGCGTTGCGAAAAAGGAAGCTGCGATTTATCGTTCAGTGACATCGCTGAATTGAATGACGGCATCATCGCCGGAGTACTCCCTGTCCGCCACAAAGGAAGCTCGGCGCAAGTCCCTGCAGCACCGTCGATCGGTCGTTTCTTGCGAGCAGAGTTCCGTGATGTCTTTGGCGATCGCGGCTATCTGATCTGTGAACTTCATCGTGGCGTTGATGACGCCGAGTATGTCAGCCGGTTGAGAACACTGGCACTGCAGAATGATGTGCCTCTGGTTGCAGCCGGCGGTGCGCATTACCACACCGCCCAGCGAATGTTGGTGCACGACTGTGTCACCGCGATCCGTAATGGAACCACGATCAGCGAAGTCCATCAACATCGGTTTGCCAACAGCCAACATCATTTGCGCAGCTTGCCGGAGATCGCGGACATCTACCGCGATGTTCCCGATGCGATTGCCCGCACGATCGAAATTGCGGATCGCTGTACGTTTTCGCTTGATGAATTGCGTTATGAGTATCCGGAAGAGATCGCGCCGCCGGGCATGACCCTGATCGAACACCTGCGGCGTTTGACCTGGGAAGGTGCTCAGCAGCGCTGGCCCGGCGGCGTGCCGGAGAAAGTGCTGGAGACAATTCGGCACGAGATGCAATTGATTGCGGAATTGCATTACGAAGCTTACTTCTTGACCGTTTGGGATCTGGTTCGATTCGCACGAGAGCGAAACATCTTGTGCCAGGGCCGGGGGTCGGCCGCCAACTCGGCCGTTTGTTACTGCTTGGGGATCACCAACGTCGATCCCAGCCAAAGCGACTTGTTGTTTGAACGTTTTGTCAGCCGCGAACGGAATGAGGCTCCCGACATTGACGTCGATTTTGAGCACCAGCGGCGCGAAGAAGTCCTGCAGTACTTGTACGACAAATACGGCCGCGATCGGGCCGGCATGACCGCCACGGTCACGACCTACCGGACCAAGAGTGCGATTCGCGAAGTCGGCAAAGCCCTCGGCATCTCCGCCGATACCATCGACACGATGTCAAAACTGGCGGGCAAGGATGAAGAGTTTTCCGAGCGGTGCCGGGCCAGCGGGCTGGATCCCGAATCGGAGATTGGCCAGCGATTCATCTACATCGTCGAATCACTAAAAGGATTCCCCCGGCATCTTTCCCAGCATGTCGGCGGGATGGTGATGACCGCCGGCAGTTTGTGCGAGTTGTGCCCGGTTGAAAACGCGGCGATGGAAGGCCGTACCGTGATCCAGTGGGACAAAGATGACTTAGATGAGCTGGGCATCCTGAAAGTCGACGTACTGGCGCTGGGGATGTTGTCGGCACTGCATCGCTGTTTCGATTTGGTTGCAAAGCATCACGGCCGTACGCTTTCACTAGCCAACGTGCCGCACGATGACCGGCCGACGTATGACATGATCTGCCGGGCCGACACGATGGGTGTCTTTCAGATCGAAAGCCGCGCCCAGATGAGCATGTTGCCCAGGCTGCGTCCCCGCTGCTACTACGACCTGGTCATCGAAGTCGCGATCGTGCGGCCCGGCCCCATTCAAGGCAACATGGTTCACCCCTACTTGAAGGCTCGCGGCAATCCCGATTCGGTCGTCTATCCCAACGATGCGATTCGCGGCGTGCTGGAAAAAACGCTAGGCGTGCCGATCTTTCAAGAACAGGCGATGCGGTTAGCGGTGGTGGCAGCCGGCTTCACTCCCGGCGAAGCCGATCAATTGCGCAGAGCGATGGCCGCTTGGCGGCGTCCCGGCGTGATCGATCAATTTCGCGTTCAATTGCTCGCCGGCATGAAGGCGGCCGGCTTGACGGGTGAGTTTGCCGATCAAGTCTTCAACCAGATTCGCGGCTTTGGGGAATACGGTTTTCCGGAGTCGCACGCAGCCAGTTTTGCCTTGCTGGTTTACGCCTCCAGCTATCTGAAATGCCATTACCCGGCGGCATTTTGTGTGGCCCTGCTGAACAGTCAGCCGATGGGCTTTTACGCGCCGGCGCAATTGGTATCCGATGCCAGAAAGCATGGTGTCTGCGTTCGCGGTGTGGACGTCAATCACAGCGATTACGAATCGTCATTGGAGCCCGACCCCAATCGCGGGCAGCCGGCGATCCGCTTGGGGCTGCAGTCGATCCGCGGATTGCCAACCGAAGCGGCGTTGCGGGTGATGACCGTGCGGCACCAGGACGGACCGTTTCAGGATCTGAATCAGTTCGCCAAGACAACGGGATTGGCAAAGTCAGCCATCGCCACTTTGGCTGATGCCGATGCGTTTTGTTCGCTAGCCGGAGACCGCCGCGCTGCGGTTTGGCAATCACTTGGCCAACAGGCAACGCCCGGCGGACAGCCGCTGCTGGATGAAATCGACGATCACGAAACCGTACCCGATCAGCTGTCACCGATGTCACCGCTGGAGGAAGTCTACGCGGACTACAACACGACGGGCTTGAGTCTGAAAGCACACCCGATTTCATTTGCGCGTCGGGAACTACAGCAGCTCCGCTGTGTAACAGCATCGCAGCTAGTGGATCTTCGTGATGGCCGACATGTTCGCGTTGCCGGCTTGGTGCTGCTGCGTCAACGTCCGGGAACCGCCAAAGGAATCACGTTTGTAACTTTGGAGGATGAGACGGGAGCGATCAATTTGGTTTTATTCCCGGCGGTATGGAAACGATTCTTCAAAATCGCGCGGGGCAGCAACGCCTGGTTGGTCGATGGCAAACTGGAAAATCGCCAGGGAGTCATTCACGTGATTGTCGGTCGCATCACCGACCTGGCTGACGAAGTCGACGGGCTAACGATCCGATCACGCGATTTTCATTAGAGCATTTTCATCTTTCACGTAGCCGTTTCCGAAACAGGGGTCAGGTACCAACAGCCGGCACGGCCCTGCGGGTGCTTGGCCGACTTTACAGAATCGACTCGGCCACCAGACGCTCGGTTTTCTCCGTGCAGACTTCGACATGCCATTGGCCGACGCCCGTATCTCGATGTGGGAAGTAGACCATCTGAAAATAGATTTTCAACGGCACTTCGCGATCGTAATTCACCAATACGACGTCGGCGCGGTCCAGGCGAAACTGATGATACACCCGTGTGGCTTGATCCAGCTCCCAGGTTCCACCGGGCCCCAATTCCTGGATCGTTTTGTTGACCGACTCCTGGCTGAACATTTCCAGCGCCGAGCGAGCCCCGTCGCTCATTTCGTAGTGTTGTTTCAGCGACATGTTATGCATGTAGCGATTGCTGTAATTCTTCTTCAGCTCCATCGCCAATTCCATTTCACCGCGCGCGACAATCTCCACATACTGCCTGGCAAAGTACTCCGCCTGCGAACCGAGCGTCATCGTTTTCATCCAAGGCAGAAAGAAACCGCAGGCTCCGAAACCGGCAGCCAGCACGAGTCCAACTTTTGCCTGCCGCACACCCACGGGAGCCGGGCCGTCATACTTTCGCAGCGCAAAAAAACCGAAAAACATGGCCAGGATGGGGATCAGCAGTAACGGCGCGCCGACCAGCGCCAGCGCGCTCGCCAGCCCAAGAATCAACGCCAGGAAGCCCGAGATCCGCAAGGGCACGGTTTCCTCCGATTCATAGCCCGTTTCGGCGGACATCCCGAGACCTGGTGGATTACTCAATTCCGATGTCATCAATGCAAACTTCTTAAAAAAACCAATGAACCGCAGTGTTCTCGCCCAACCGAGAACCGTTGACGTTGGTGCTGATACGCAACGAACCCCGATTTGGTTTGCCGCAAACAAACAGAACATCCGGATCCTGATCAGGCAGCCACGGGCAAACGGGTCGTATCGCTGATCCCCGTCCCCAAGCGGTCACAGATCCAGTTCGCGGCCCGGGCGGTGGCCCCGGGCCCGGCGTACTGCCGGCGAAGCTGATCCAATGCCGCCAACGTTTGCTTGTAGTAGTACTGATCCCCCAGCATCGCATCGATCGAGTGGGTCAGGAACTGGACCGCCGGCGCGGTGTTGCCGACGGAGACCATTTCAGGAAAAACTTTACGCTGCCCCATCAAATTCGGCAGCGTCAAACTGTCGACTCCAATCATGCATTTGCCAAAGGCATACAAGAATCTGCCGACGCGATACAGCACCGCGGCCGGTGTTCGCCGCGCCATTAACTCCAAACTGACGCTACCGCTGACCATCATGGCACAGCGCGACGCTTCAATGATTTCGCTTGTCATGCCAACGCAAAAATCGATTGGTAGTGCTTTGTCCGCAGCACTCAGTTGGTTGCGACACCACACGCATTGGCTGTCCCGGTAGGCAGCAACTAAAAACCTGGCGTGCGGGTGCCGTGGGTGAAGTTCGCGGATCGATTGCAACATGATCGGCCAGTTGCGGTGCACCTCGTGCGTGCGTGACCCTGGCAAGACCGCTACCAGTTCTTGCCCGCCGGAGCGATGTGCCGCCAGCCGCTGGAGACACTTCGTATCCAACGGTTGTGTCGCCACGGCATCAAAAAACGGATGTCCAACGTAGGTGGTCGGGATGCCATGCCGGGTGAAGTATTCCTGTTCAATCGGCAAGACTGCCAACACGTGATCAACGCTGCGGCGCATCTTCTTCACGCGCCATCCACCCCAAGCCCAAAGCTGCGGCGGACAGTAATAATACACAGGGATCGAATATCGTTTTGCACGCCGTGCGATATGCCAATTGAATCCGGGAAAGTCGACCAACACGACCGCATCCACGTTCCCCGCGCGGAACACCTCCTCCGCTTCATCGGCAAAGCGAAAGAACTGACGCAGTTTTGGCAGCACTTCCAGCAGCCCAACCACCGCGTGCTGCGTCAAGTCACGATCAAGGCGGCACCCGGCAGCCGCCATTTCCCGGCCGCCAAACCCGCGGCTGCGAATGCCGGGATCTTGCCTGGCGAGCTCGGCGATCAATCGGCCCGCGTGCTGATCGCCGCTCGGTTCACCCACGGAAAAGAAGATATTGGTAGCCATGATCGCTGAGTACTCAAACCCTGCAGCTGGGGTCAATCCCAGCGACCAATTCCCCGCTCGGAATCCGGTAATGCTGCCAAACGGAATGAATGCCTCATCAACAGCAAAAAAAAACGACCTGGCGGGATAATCCCGGCCAGGTCGTTGTTTGGTCACATCTGAAGGATCAGTGCGCTCGTTCGCTTTTTCAGCGAACGAAACGAGCACTGGCTTGAATGACGTGACGCTTTTTCATCATCCGGGCGCTGGGGTCAACGACCGGTGCCGGTGGCATCGGAGCTGCATCAGCAGCCGGTGCTGCAACGGGAGCTGGTACTGGTGCGTGTACCGGAGCGGCACCGCAACAAGCATCGCAACCACTGTCGCAACCACTGTCACAACCACTGTCGCAAGACTTCTTGCAGCCGAGGTTGCCGAACAGTTTGCCCAACAGCCCGCCACAGCTCTTCTTGCGTCCGCAACCGCTGTCGCAGCCGCTGTCGCAGCCAGCAGCTTCGCAACCGCAAGCCGGAGCTTGGCAGCAACCAGCAGCAGCAGCTTCGCAACCGCAAGCCGGA
>JBFJVZ010000039.1:0-28530 GCA_041623895.1 Pirellulaceae bacterium
ATGCTGGCTCGCAGGCAGCGGTTTCGAAGTTGAGATAGACCAGATGCGACCTGCGCCGACGGAGCCTATGCGAGCATGTGCTGCCAGTCAATTCGCGCGATGTGCATGCGCAGATCGCACTGCACAGTCGCTGGCGAAAGGATCGGTCTTGGCAGAAGAGATGACCGCGGAAAACGTTCACTGGTTCCTCGACCTGTTCGACGAACTGAGAATCAAGGTCTGGCTTGACGGCGGATGGGGCGTCGACGCACTGCTGGGCACACAGACGAGGCCGCACACTGACCTCGACATCATGATTCCTGAACTCGACTCAGTCCTTCTTGATGAAGCGCTTATCGAAAATGGGTTCCAGGACGTCCACACCGATGACCGCGTTGATGAGAACTTCGTGATGGGGCACCCGGCCCACGGCCTTATCGACTTCCGCGTCTTTCGTCTTGCTGTCGACGGCAACGGCATATACAGGCCGGGTGTGGTGGACTGGAAGATCTTCGCAGCTGAGCTAAGCGCCTCGGGCAGCATCGACGACAGGATCGTCCGGTGCCTGTCGGCCGCGTACCAGGTCCGTTCCCATTCCGGCTACGAACTGAAGGTCACAGATCTGCACGACATGGCAGCGCTAAACAAGCGATTCGGAGTTCAACTGCTCGCCAAGCAGATCCGCCAGATTGACGAGCGGAGTTGACTCTCTCGATCCCACTCACTTTCACCACAACTTGATCAGACTACGGCTCGGCTGCATCCAAATGAGCAACAGCGCGAAACAACTGGCTGCTTTCAGGTCGGCCGGCCAGCACAGCCTTGCCCGACGAACCACCCCGCATCGTCGATTCGAACGTCGACAGATCTAAGTCCGCGTTGGCTTCGTCGGCGTTATGACACTTCAGGCAGTGGTCACGAAACAGCGGTTTGATGTCGTCCTGGAAATTAGGGGGAGCGGCCGAGACACCAGGTGCTGCTTGCGAAAAGACGTTAAGCCAGAACACTGCAATGCAAACGAGAGCTGTTGCGTGGTAAGTCTTTTTCATGTTGCCGATCAGTGATTAAACAAGAATTCGGAGCTATTCAGCAGCGCCCACGCGACGCTCTCATAAAACCTTTCAAGTTCCTTGCCGTCCGATGAGCCGGGGGCTTGCTCCATCACGCGGCTGAGTTCGGAATCTGATGGTTGGCGAGTCAAGATGCGGACATACAGACGTCGCACATTGTCTTCAAGTGCCGCGCCCTGTTGCATTAATTGAGGAATCAGCTTCGGGTTGCGGCGAAAAGCATCGTCAATCGTTTTGCCGTTCATCAGATGCAACGCTTGCGACAGGCTGGCATCGGTCTGAGTCTCACAAGTGCAGACGCTTTCGCGTTTGGCCTGACCAAAGGTCGAGAAGAAGTAGCGGTTGAAGTCGTCTCGCCGCCCACCTTCGAACATGACCACGGCGCGATCGGCTGTCGATCGTCGAAACGTGTGCTCGTAATCCAAGGCCTGACTGATGCAATCGAACAACACATCACTACGCAAGCGTCTCAGGTAAGCGTGTGAGAATCGACTGTCATCGCGACGGTTGGTTTCGTTCGTGGTGGGGGACAGTTGATACGTGCGTGATAGGCAAATGTCACGGACCAGCTTGTTGGCGTTATAGGCGTAGTCTTCTGCAAGCCGCCGCCCCAGTTCTTCCAGCAGCGGCTCGTTGCTGGCGGGATTGGAGATACGCACGTCATCCACCGGGTGCACGATGCCGCGGCCAAAGAAATGATCCCAAATGCGATTGGCCAGATTGCGGCGAAAGAGTTTGTTTTCTGGCGAACACATCCACTCCGCCAACATGCGCCGCGGATCTCTGCCGGTCACAGCCGCGAAATCGCCGCCCAGAAAGCGGTGCGGCATGGGCCGCCCATCGACAAGATGCTCGGCAGGTTCGGCCTCGATATCCACATAAGTGTAGTATTCGCGGGCCTCGCTGCCGTGCTTGCGCCGGACACCGGTGAAGAACGACGTAAAACTGTAGTAATCGTCGATCGTCCAACGGTCAAAAGGATGATTGTGGCATTGGGCACATTGCGTTCGCAGGCCGAGAAAGACCTGTGCGGTGTCCTCGCCCAACTTTTTGGGCTCGAGTTTCCCCTGAGGCAACATCGTGTAATAGTTCGACGGCGGGTTTCTCAAGTTCGATCCATTCCCCGTCAGAAGTTCGCGGCAAAGTTCGTCCCAGGGCATCTGGTCGATCATCGCTTCGCGCAGCCACTGGTAATAATTCCAACCCGCCTTCATGGCTGTACCAGAACCTGGATTGGTATCGGTGTAGATCCGCAGCCACTCACCCCACTTTGCCGCCCAGAGTTCGCCGAACGCATCCTCTGCCAACAGTTTGTCGACCAACTGCTCGCGTTTGTCGGGGCTCGGGTCCGACATAAAGCTCGCGTGCTCCTCCTCCGTCGGCAGCCTACCACTTAAATCAATCGTCGCACGTCGCAGGAATTGTTCGTCGCTGCACAACGCCGATGGTCGGATCTGCAATTCCTGAAGCTTCGCAAACGTCAGTTCATCGATATAGTTATTTGTCGGTAACGAAGGCCAATCCGATGGCTGACCGGAAAGCACGATGACCTCACAGCCGACGGTGAATTTATCGAAACGTGCAAAGACATGAGTGCCCCCCCGCTGGCCGCCGGCAATCATGGCTCGCCGGTCGATGGTGGCAATCGACTCGTTGTTGGTCATGTACAGGGCAAGATCTGAAATGTCACGCGTTGATCCGTCCGAATAGACAGCTGTGACCGTCGCTTGCTTTGTCATCCCGGGCCGATCGAAAGTGATCTTTTGCGGTGACAATTCGATGCGTACCGGTTGGGCCGCGTCATCACTGTCGCGTGGTGCACCGGCGGCAATCCAGGCTTGGAGTGTTTGGAAGTATTTCGTTTCCGGTTTGAAGACGGTGCCGCCGGTATGGGGAACTCGGCCGGCAGCCTTGTCCAACAACAGGCTCTTGTCCGGCGCGGCCAAATTCACACGGCGACCAATTTGTTCTTCGACCAGCCGAAAGTAATCGCCTTCCGGGTCGTAGCCAAACAAGGAAAGTTTGAACCCATCTTTGCCGCGGGACGATCCATGACAGCTGCCGCTATTGCAGCCGCCGCGCATGAACAGCGGCATCACGTCGTTCTTGAAACTAATCTCATCCGCCAGCAAGATGGTGTGATCCGGAGTTGGGGTGATCGGGAGCACGGAAATAGCAACAAGAAAGACAACAACGGCGCAAGCACGATGACTGATAGCTGGATATCGAAGCGTTTTCACGTTCTTTCTCACTGCCATCTTCCCATCTCAAACTCGTCACTCTCGCTCCGGATCGACGCGCAGGATGCCATCGCCGGTTTGTTGCCGAATCGTTTGCCCGCCATCTTCGATTGCTACTTCACAGTAAAGCTGTTGATATTGACCGACCAGACAATCGGCCGTGACTTCGACGTGGAAAGTTGCCGACGTATCGCGCGACTTAATGATGGGAAACGGCTTGACCTGTCTTACACCAAACGGTAATCGCCCGAGCGTCAATGTTGCTGGGCCGTCAAACGGCTTGTGTTGTTGAATCTGGGCCTGAATGGTTCCGATCTTTCGCCGCTCGACCGCGGCCCGGGCAAGTTTGACCGTCACATAGGGATCGCCCACGGACAAGCGTACGAACGGGGAACAGACATAATGAAAGCCGGCTCCCGATCGCACGTGTCCACCCTCATTTTCACGCCCGGTGATTGAGACATTGAATTCTCCGGTCGGAGCGTTGCTGCTGGCACTCAGCTTGTAGATGCCTGACGATTCATCAGCCGAAATGATTAGCGGCGGTTGATTGTTTACTCCGGGTGGCAACCAATCCATTTGGCAATAGACCGCACCGCTGAATCCGTCATGCCGTTTTAGATTGACCTGCAAAGTCAATTCGCCGTTTCGCACCAACGGCACCTTGGGCGGTTCAATTTCCACGTCGAACGTCGCGCCCTGGCAAACGGCCACGGCCAGTTTTCTGGTGCGATTGAAGTACATTGCATAGTCGCCGCGGCGATTGGTCGACTGATTGACTTGAATGAATCCGCCACGAAAGCTCGCTCGATCGGCTTCGTCAACGGGCTCCACAATCAAGTCCGCCGTTACGGCCGCCGGCTGTGAATCCTGATGGGCGCGAAACAAAACCGGAATCACGCCGTCGTTTTGTGTAAATCGCGACGCTTCCATCGTCACACCGTCCGGCAAGCCGACGGCTCGTAGTTGCAATGGCTTGTTGTACGTCGATCCAAAGCCGTTCATGATCGTGACCGGACGCGAATAACTATGACCGGGATACAGCACAACTCGATCCCGCACGATCTTGGGCTTGGATGGATAGGCATCAAAATGCACGAACGCGCTATCGATGTGCGGCTGAAATTCGATCCGGTAAATATGCCGCGGACCACCCTCGCGTCGCGTGTCGCCGACACCCAATAACCACTCGCCGTCAGTATCGGGCTCGAACATAAAAATCGGGTCCAGCCGTTCTTTTGTCTGGTGCCGATAGTGATGTGCGATCAGATCGTGCGGCTCCCAGCGGCTGTCGTCCTCGTCGTATTCGCGGTTGCTCGTGTTCCCAGCCGCTGGACGGATCCAGATTCTCGCATCAAGCTCCGAATCCAAAGTGCTGGAAAAAGATCGCACACGATATCGCTGGCCCTTCTTGGCGGTAATCTTGTACCAGTCAACCTGACCGCGCTCGGTGATCCGGCCATTAATCGCGATCGGCAATGGTTCGCTAACGAGCTGTGGCTTCTCAGGCGATGATGGCCCGGATCTTTCGTAAACGTTGGGAAAGTCAGCGACATGAATTCGATTTGCTGTTGGCGGCGGCATACTCTGCGGTGTTACCGAAACATAAGCCTGCTCATAAGGTCCAACCGAAGCCGGCAATGACAGTTCTGTGACCATGATCTCCGTTGCACCGCCCAGCATCGCGAACTTTTGCGTTGTGCCGGTCTGGCCACCTTGTGGATAAACCACGGCGGGCCGATCGAACGTGCCAACATGCAGCAGGTAATGTCGCAATCGTCCGGCTTCATAATCCATCTGTTGATGCATGTCGATGAAGTACTTTCCGGTTTTTGGAACGACAAACGAAACAACCGGGTCCTGCGAAGCGAATGCATTGTCGTCGTTGCGAGCCACTTCGTTACCGTCGGCGTCGTAAACACGAATCGCCGGATCGTTCAAACCACCGTAGTGCAGCGTTCCTAATCGCGTAGCGACAGCTTCGACAGAAAGAGTTTGTCCTTGACTGCAATCGACGCTATACCAATCGTGGTCCTGCGGCTGGCTGCCGGGAAGATACCCGTAGACGGTACACGACAAGGGGACGTGTTGCGCAAATTTCGGTTCATCGTTACGCACATCGCCAGCATCTGTCCAAGCATGCTGTTCGGCGACCACAACAAACGGGGTCACCCAGAAAGTGACCATCTCCGACAAATTGTCCCGGGTTCGAATGCGCAGTTGGTGTTCGCCAAGCGGCGCGTCGGGCGCAATTTGGAGGGTCAATCGAATTGCCGTACCGGGCTCCGCTGGTTGCTTAAGGCCGTTGCGTGTCTCCAGTTTCTGGCCGATCGGCTCCATTCCCAGGCAGCGAATACCGGGCTGGTAAAACAGCACTTCTTGCGGCTGCTGCAAGAACGCACCCTCGACTGTGACTTCGACGGTCGTGCCCAGTTGGCCGACTTGCGGATATAAGACCTCCACTGTGTGCTCATCTTTGGCACACACGGCTGTCCCGATCCAGCAACAACCCAGCAGCGGCATCAGCCATTTTGCTAACGAAGAATCAGCGAACCTCATGCAAGCAAATCCTTGACGACTTCGCCTTCGTTGACGATCTCGATGGGACGATCGCCGGCCGCCATCAATTCCTTGTCCGAATTGATGCCGATACGGTTATAAATCGTCGCGTGCAGGTCTTTCAGCGGTATCGGATTCTTTGCCGGTTCGGAAGATGTCGCGTCAGAGTCCCCGTAAAACAGTCCGCGCTTCAATCCACCACCGGCCATGGCAATCGAGAAGACCCGCGACCAATGATCTCGACCCGCCGAAGCGTTGACTTTGGGAGTACGTCCAAACTCGCTGACGATCCACACCAAGGTGCTGTCCAACAGGCCACGGTCGTCCAGGTCATTGACCAACATGGCAATCGCGTTGTCCAGCGGCGGCATTTGCTTTTCATAGACTTCTCGCATTTGCACGTGCGTATCCCAACCGCCGAAAGTCAGGGAAACAAATCTCGCACCTGCTTCAACCAAGCGGCGCGCCAACAACATTCGCATCCCGGCTTGCGCACCATAGGGCTGGCCATAGTGGCCGTTTTCCAAAAAGCGGCCGAGCCCGTACTGTTTCTTTAACTTTTCCGGCTCCCCGCTCAAGTCAAACGCGTTACGTACTTCTTCCGAACTGATCATCGCGTAAGCTTGCTGGTAAAACGCATCCATCGTATCCAGCGGCGCCGCGTCGACTTCCAGCTTTCGGAACTCTTCGTTGACGGCATCTCGTAGATTCCTCCGCCCCTGCATGGCTTGCAGATCGATCCCCGCCGGTAATTGCAAATCACGAACCTGAAAACTGCGATCGCTGGCCGGATCACCACCAACGGAAAATGCACCGTACTTGGGACTTAAATAACCGGTGCCGGATCCGTCAAATCCAAGTTCTGGAATCGCGATGTATCCCGGCAGATTGTCTCTGGCTCCGAATTCGTGATTGACGACGGCACCGATGCTTGGATGTTTGACGGCGGGACTGGACCGATGCCCCGAAAGCATGTGATACATCGCCAGCCCATGGTCAGGGATCGAACCGATCACCGAACGTGCCACGCACATTTTGTCGGCAAGCTTGGCACACTCCGGCATCTTGTCACTCAAGACAATTCCCGCCAGCGGTGTCTTAGCAACACCAAATGGTCCGCGATATTCTAATGGCGCTTCGGGTTTAGGATTCCAGGACTCTTGGGCCGCAATGCCGCCTTGGCAAACGATTTGAATCACACTTTTGGCAGGACCTTCCTTCGAGTCATACCATTTCCGATCCGCGTGGGCGGACTTCATTTTTAAAAAGTCACCCAAGCAGAGCCCGAGTCCTGTGAGCGAGCCAACTGTCAGCCAGTCGCGTCGCGATCGTTGAACCGTTTGGCGATAATTCGTGCATCCGTGGTTTGACATGGCGAAACAACAATCCAAAGTCGGTCAATCCCCCGGCCTATCCAATTCAATACGCCGTCAACCGACGATTGTACTCACAAGATCGCTTCTTGACGATCGAGATGCTTCTGTTCTGCTTGCCGAAAATGACCAGCCAAACGTGCGTAGCGTCAGCCGCCAACTGGTTGAATTCCAAAAACTTCCACATCGACTCCGGGACAATAATGCGTCAAATCGGGCGGGCGCTTCATCGCCGGCAGCCCCGCCGCAGAAATCAGATCGTTGTGGCATTGATCGATGATTGCGGAATGGGCATCGTAGGGTGAATGATGGACTTGTCCGACGTGGATCTGATCTCGTCGTTTCACAAACAACAGATATCGCTCTAGCAAGAAATGCTCCAGGGTGTCAGCAGCTGACGGTCCCAGATGCTGATCGACACAAAACGAGACGTGAAGCTGGGCATCGTTGCCGGGTCGGCGACTTTGGTAGCTGATTTGATCGCCGGATTGCGTAGTGCTCATTTGTGCGAAGTAGTACGGTAACGACCAGCCAGCGCGGGCGGTCCACACCGCCAGGCGTGAATTGGCGTCCAGCGAAAAGAAATACACGCCGGGCCGGCCACGATGAATCACGTAGGTCCGCACATTGGTTTCCAGGAAATTGAAAGCGGCGAATTTCGGCAACCACCGGGGGCGGATGTGACGCATCTTGAAGGGAACGACTCCCACGAAGGCTCGACCGTCAAACGTATCAATTTCCAACTCTGCTGGAATGTGTGGGCGCAATGTTTCGATCGGGATTTCCCAATGAGCAAACAAAAGACACTCCCAAGTCTGAGTACCATCGTTGCTGCCGCTGGGGCGTTGCGAGGGAGTAATTCGATCTAGCATATGCGTCTCCATCGAGCGGGCAGGTTTAGTCAAGCTGGTCGAGCCCACTTGCAATGGCCAATGCGACTTCACACAGGTAGCTATATAAGATTTGAACACCCTGTAGTGGCTTAACCGTACCGGAAATCGTCGGTCGCTTCCACTTCTTCGGCAAAGCATTATCTGGAAATCCCGTCGCGCCGGAACGCTAGGCCGATACAATCTATATCAAACAGCAAGCTGCCCTTTGATCACAGAGACAGTGAAATGGTGACGAGAGTTTTTCAACTAACTTTGGTGTTCATAAGTGCCGCCATATATCTCGGGCAGATTCCGTGCTTGAGTGACGAACCGAAAACCGCCGACGCACAAACTGAGAAAGACGCGCAAGCCGAGAAACAGGACGGGGGCTCGCCGCTTTACGGACGCATCGTCGACAACGAAGGCAACCCGGTCACCGATGCCAGGCTGACTCTTCAGGGCCCGCGGTACCTGCGCACGGAAACCGACGACGAGGGCCGCTACGAATTCATTGACGTAACGATCCCGGGATCGTACCGGCTTGAGGTCAAGTCCAATAAATGGGTCGGGATCATCGATTACGACAAGATGCCTCAACTTGCGATCGATCCAGACGCAACGCAGGAAAAGAACTTGACCCTGAGTCGCGCCTGTCAGGTGAAATTGGAAGTTGTCGATGAAGCAGGAAAACCGGTCAGCGCGACGATCTATCACAAATCGATGGCCAAGGAGCGCTATCGTAGCGGTGAGCGATCGAGCACCGACAAGCAGGGCATTGCCGTGATCGGTGGGCTTGAGCCTTCGTCGACGAAGTATGCCATTGGTGTGCAGAGTGAATCGCATGCGTTTGGACATCTGATTATCGACGCCGGCAATCCGGACGTAATCGAGGATCACCGAATCGTCCTGAAAAATGGCAAGACGGTCAAATGCAAAGCGGTTTGCTCCGATGGCAAGCCACCAGCGGGTTGGCGCGTAAACGCATTGCCGACGTGGTGGGCGTTTGGTGTTTATCCCAGAGGTCCCGAGATTGCCAAAGACGGAACCTTCGACCTGCAGCACATTGGCGACGATAACTACAACGTTTCAATTTCGATACCGATGGGTGACGGCATGACGTCGATGCGCCCCGTGTTGACGGATGCTCCGCTGGCGATGATGAAGCAACCGGTCCCCATCAAACTCGATTATCCGTCGCCGTCTTCGATGAACTATCTGAATTGCAAGATTCGCTGGATCGGCCAGCCGCTGGATAAAGGGTTTAGCATCTCCGGATATTCCTCCGAGACCAGGCATCACATCAGCCACTACGTAAAAAAAGGATTGACAGAAGTTAAAGTTGGACCGATTCCCAAAGGCACGTATCGGATCCGCCCGGAGGATCCGGCCATCGAGGTGATGAATCTGCGCAAGATCAAAAACCTGGTCGATTTGGACCATGTCAAAGTCCCCAATCAAAAACCAATTCAAATCGTGCTTCGCGTGCGCGGCAAACCGCACGTGCAAGGAACGGTCATTGACGCGAAGACAAAGAAACCGATCACGTTGTATCAATACCGGATGGTCAAGATCCGCACTTTGGAAGGACCCAACTACGTACAAGACGACGAATGGAAACTTGCTAACAGCGAAGACGGAAGTTTCCGCTCGGACGTGGTCGGACCCGGGATCTACGTGGTGTCCGTACTGGCCGATGGCTTTGCGATCAAAACAAGCGAACAAGTCAACACAATTGAAAACCCCGACCAACTGCTGAAGTTTGAATTGATACGCGGACACACGCTGCGGGGTAAAGTAGTCGACCAGCAAGGCAAGCCGGTCAACGGCGCAAAAGTCCGCGCGTTATCCCTGGCCGGTGGAGCGATGCCGCGTGTGATCGATCGGTTTGTCACCGACCAAGGCGCAGCCAGTACGGTTGGTGGCGAATTCACGATCGAAAACCTGAATCAAGGAGCGGAGACGCTGCGTGTTGATCATCCCGACTTTGTCTTTAACGAGACAAGTGGGATCAAGGTTGGTGAAGAGTCCGAACCGGTTACCATCACGCTGACCACAGGTGCCACGATTCGCGGCCGAGTTTTCGACCAGGATGGCAAACCACAACCCAATGAAACGTTGTTCTTTCAAGACAGTTATGGGTATGGCGGCGGTGACCGTGAGGCAGGCCGCTTGGGGCAGGCGACCACGGATCAGGAAGGTCGCTACGAAGTCCACCACATTCCCGAAATGCCGGTGTATGTCAGCCGAGCCGAAGAGTGGAACTCGCTGGGAGTCGTCCGGCACGCGCTGCTGGCTGAAGACGGCAAAGTGCACACGCTGAATTTTGGCGGCACCACGCGACTGGATGGTCAGTTCATTGTGAACGACAAGCCGCTGGCGGGCACGCGTTTGCAACTCACAGGATCCGATTCGATCTTCGGTGCCATGAAGATGTACGTCCGCACCAAAAACGATGGACGATTTACTTTCTTTGGTGCGCCGCCGGGATATTGGACGCTTTATCGGCAGTTGGAAGGTACGCGGAGCGAGTTTAGCAAAGTACGTGATGTGGAGGTTCCTGCCGGTGATGATCTGGATCTGGGCACGATCAAACAAAAGGTCGGTCGCTTGACAGTTGCTTGCCAAACGACTGCCGACGCCTTGCCCGAACGTTTGCAGATGGAACTGCAAGCATACAACGCTGAAGACTTGTTCGGCCGCCCGGCAGCGACTTTGCTGCCCCGTGAAACCGCGGAGGACCCATTCGTGCTGGAGAATGTTTCTCCTGGCGATTACGAACTGGTTTGCAATGGTGCGGGTGAATTCCAGATTCGAGAGCGGCTCAAAATCACCGCTGCGGAAATCGACGCGACGATTCCATTTTCGATCCCCCACGGCACTGCGTCTGTGAGTGCTGAATTTCGAACCGCCCAAGGGCCGATGCAGGGCATGCTGATGATGTGGAGCGAAGACGAACGAATGCTGCAATACGTCAACGCCAAGACGGACGAAGACGGCAAGACGACTCGGCACGAGGCCCAGGGACTGCCGGCGGGCAAGTACACCTTTAGGACCGGTAATACTCGCAACACACCGGTGATCCATGAATTCGAGGTTGCCGACGGAGAACAGAAACGATTCACCGTGACTTTGGGTAGGATCGATGTCAAACCGCGGGGCTACGCCACGATCAGGGCCACCGATCAAGAGGGCATGTTGGTGCCCGTGTTGATCAAGTTCGCCGGCGAAAATGGCGATCAGATTCGGCAGTCACGATACTTGACGGAAACCAAGTTGGTCGGTCCTCCCGGCAAGCTGACGGTTCAGATCGAACACTCAGGTTTTGAAGCGGTCGAGACAGACATTGAACTCGGAGGGACGAACAACAAGACAGCCGTGGTGTTAAAGCGGACTGCCAAGTAACGGACTATTGTGATGATTTGCCGCAGAGCCCCGGCCTCCACGCCGCGGTCGCCTTCGTTCTTTCGTGGCGCTGGCGCGCGAAATAGAATCAATCGCTGTTGCCCTTCGGGCTAGCAGCCGATTCAAAACGCAGGCCACGACTCGTGCACGCTTTCAGCCCGAAGGGTTGGCACAAGATAGCCTAGGGCAGAGCGCAGCGCCGCCTTGGGAACGATCACATCCGCCACCAAAGCCCTGCAAGGGCGAAACACCTGGACGTTACGACCCACAGCAATCCTCGATCGGCCTATTTTGAAAACGGGGGGGCAGCATGTACCAAAACGCGGCCGCCAGCAGAGCGTTTTGATCACGGCAGCATTCGGCGGTAAAGATTCGGTTGGAGCCAAGCAGAATCGGGATGTACTCTGGTCCTAACCGCTAATAGCTTGGCTCGTCCAACAAATCGGTTTAACGGACCCTAGTTCGCCTTAACAGCAATTGCCGTTGAAAAGTGCGGAACTCTGGAGTTTGATGGGCGTTCTCAAATTAGATGCGATGCTTCCCACTTGATGACGTTGATTTGTATGAACCAGTCCAATTCCATGATTCCTGCCGGTGGTCGGCGTTGGGTTGCCGCCCCCAAGTCGGCACGCAGCGATGTGCCCGCCGTGCTGGGCGTGTACCTGTTTGATGGCGAAACAGTCCAGTGGAGTTGGACGCACACCACCGAAGGGAGCTACGTCAGCGGTTACCAAATCGATCCGCAACAACCCGCCGGGTTAGGCGGCAACATCAGTCAAAGTAGCAGTCATGCCAGCTTGTGAGACAAGCGGTTGTGAGGTGCGTTGGGTTTCGATCTGAAGACCACGCCTGGACGCATCCAAGTTATTCGAATTCGCCGGAAAATTCCCGCTCAGAGAAAATCGAATCTCTCGTAGATTCTTGAATTCCTGCATTCAGGACGCCACCTCAGAACGGCATCGAACCGCGGAACCGTTGGCCGAACTGAATTAGATCCAAAACGTCGATGTCCAGGTCGCCATCATGGTTGAAGATGGGATCATAATTCGGGTCGCCCTGAACCGATCGGAAAGCAAGGCCAAAGCCGCCCAAGTCGGTTGTATCGACGTCTCGATCTCCGTCGTGGTCAGCGAATAACCGGAAAAAGGCATCCACGGGCTGGTCACCGAACGAGTAGTCGCCCAACATCGTTGGCCCGCCGCCGACGACGGCAATCTGTGAACCATCGATATCCAGTTGGTAGTTCCCGTCAACCAAAGAGTGCTCGCTGTTGACACGTTTCAACACCAGGCCGTTGGGATCCACATAATCGAACGTTAACACGCTAACGGTCTTGCCGCCGATCACGGATGAATTGACGACTAAGGCGTCGACAATGACATCCGTGTCTCGCTTCTTGATCGTGAATGCTGAGGCAGGAGCAGTGACTTCGCTGTCAAAGGTGACGACCACACTGGTGACGTTGGATCGTTGCGGCTCCGCAGCATCGCCGTTGATTTCGACGCTCTGGACGGTCGGCCGGCCGACGATCGAGACCAGGTAGTCTTCGACTTCGCCGTCAGAGGCCGCCCCGGTTGGATTCAGGTCTCCGGCGCTACTGACACGAACGCGTGCATACGTGTCACCAGCAACCGCGCCTGCCGGGATCAGGAAATTAAGGGTTTGCAGCCCAGCAAAGACTCGGACGTTGTCCAGAATCTGATCACCGGCGTCCCAGGCACCGTTGCCGTCAAAATCCAGCCACGCATCGACGCGCGCCTCGGACGCATTCTGCAAATTGATATTGATCCCAGCCAAGGCGTTTCCAATTCCGACCACGCCGAACATCACCCCGTCCTCGTCGTCGGAGCCGTTCACGTCGTCACCGTCAGCGTTGGGAGTCGGTTGTCCGATCGATTCCGCATCGCGCAGCGGCCCCAATGTCGGGCCAACCGCTGCGGTCACGTCGTGACGCGCGCCGCCTTGGGAAAACAATGTCGGATATGGCGACGGTGCATCGCCAAAGTCGTCTGTTGCTCCGTCCGCAACATTCAACAAATACTCGCCAGTTCCGTCCTGACTGCCGACTTTGATCCCGTAAGTTCCGTCGCCGGGTGCCGTGAATTGCAGGAACGCATTGCGACCGTCGGACGCAGAATCTTGATCTTGTGCCAACACCGCACCGGCACCGTTGAGCACGAAGATCTCCGGGTCCAGTGAATTGGCAGTTGTCGCGCTGCTGCCGTCGAACAAAGTTTCGGTGGAAAGAATCAACTTTTCACCGGCCAGCAAGTCGATCTGATAGGAATCAGTTCCAACGGTGGTAAACCGCAGGTTATCCAATGGTGAAATATCACCGCCCACGCCATAAGCAACGATGAAAGCGATATCGGCTGTCGGTCGTGTGATTGACAAAGTCTGCGATTGCCCGGACGCGAGTCCCACGCTGACAACCGAAGCTAGCAGCGTGCTGCCGGCGTCATAGGCCTCGAGTATCGATACGTCGGAGCTGTCGTCGGAACCGGCGTCAATGGAAACGGTGGAAACCGGCTTGGCAAAGTCAGCTCGCAGTTCTGCTGAACCAGCGCTCCAGCCAGCCACGCCGTGGGCACTGCTTCCAAAGGCATTCGTGCCAGTCGGCGGTTGGAAGCTTGCCGTCAAGGCTCGCACGACTCCAAACGCATTGGCGTTATCCGAAAGCGTGACACCGGGGATCAGCGAATCGAGAACGGTGCCGTTGGCAAAATTGTCCGGCTCCACACGCTCGACGCCCAGTTCGGCAAACCCGATCGCGACTCGCGTCGTTGTCAGATCGCGTAGCGGATCCACGGCCGGATCATCATTGGGCTCGGTATCAAAGGTCAGCGGATCGGTAACGACCAAACCATAGTCGCCCGCAACTGTCGAGGTCAGACGAATGGTGTAAATACCATCCGCAGGTACAACAAAGTCGATGATGCCGACGTCATAGTTGGTGACCGATGTTGTTGCCAAAGGCTGGTTGGTACCGGTGGCCAACACCGTCGTTCCGTCCGGTGCAATCAACTGCAGCGCGCTGTTGCGGAAGTTGGCATTGTCCTGGCCAGCCAAGACAATGTCGATTAGATCGCCTGTTTTACCGGTCAAATCCAGTGTGTACTCATCAACATCCGGAACACTCGTATTGGATCCTAACGAAATGGCATCAAATTCAATTTGAGCCGGACCAGTAAAGTTTTCCGGGATCGTCTCGCGGAACATCAAGCGGACGGTCTGCCCGGCGAACGACGATAGATTGGCCGTTTCGGTCCGCCAGCCGGTATTCCCCGTTGGATTGACAGCCTGCGTGCCCGTGTCGAATGTGAGCAAGGTGGCCAACAGCGATCCGGAGCCAGGATCGAGCAGTTCAACGTCCAACGTTCGACCAATGTTGGCGGTTGCGCCCTGCAGAAAGTCCCACTGAACTCGATACTGGAACGACAGTTCAGCCGATGCTGGCACGACCACATCCTGATACATCGTGAACTCCATCGGACCGCCCCCGTCGAATCCGTTCCAGGCCACAAAAGAACCATCCTGCGGCTCGGTGGGAAGCAGTCCAAATCCACTGCCCGCGCCAGCGCCCGCTACCGCCCACGGTTGGAAGGGAACTCCCGTCGTCGCAGTTGTCCAACCCGTGAAGTCGCCATCCTCGAAACTGCCGTTGACGATCACGCTGGCTTCGGCCGCGTCTTCGATCGAATCTTCGCTGGTAAACGTATCGCCGGGGATCCCATAAACCCAGTTTCGGAACACGTCCAGCGAAGGCCCGGGAATCTTCCAGTCGGTCTTGCCATCGCTCGCCAGACTGCCGGAGTCTCCGCCGGTCCAATAACCGACACTGCCGGCGGCCCCGGGAAGATCGGTGTAAATGATCGCATCGAAGGCGGAGGCGCTATCGAAAGTGGCCAGCGAAATGGTGCCCGCACTGGCATCGGCGGTCGCACCATCCCAGTCCGTATAGCCTGGAACGATTTGCGTATTTCGCAGATCACCAGCGGGACCATTCAGGACAAAGTGATCGATGTTTTGTGTGGTGAAACTCGTCTCGCTGGTCGTATCGTTCGTTGTTAACGACCGCACAAGTGCCGCCAGACCGGGATCGACCGGTGACGCCAGTGTGTCGTAACCGGTCACCAACAGATGGCCGCCACTTTGAATGTAGGCTTCTAAATTGTCGTAGACCGGTTGTGGATGGATGTCGCCGGTGCCGGCACCGCTGGCGCCCCAAACGACAAAATCAAAGGTTTGCAGGAATGGCAGATCCAGCAGGTTCGCGCTGGCGTTGGCCCATTCGTCGACAATTTCGGTCACATTATGACCATCCGGCGACAGCAAGGGCTCGACCCCGGTCAATTCGTTCGTATCCGATATCAACAGCACATCGACGACACCGGTGGACAAGCCCACATTGGCAACACCCAGACCGTCAATCGGGCTGGAGATAACGACCGAGTTAAGCACGGCGCCCGTATCGGGATCCAATGTGTAGATCAGATTATTGGCGGTGTCCGAGGCAAACAGGTTGGTTCCGTCAAACGCCAGCCCGGTAATCAGCGCGCCGCTTGGCCCAGGAAACGTGTTGATGATCGTATTCGGAATGAGCGGATCAAATTCCTGGATCAATCCATTCGCAGCTACGAAGTGCCGACCGTTATCATCGCCCCCCAAAGCGCCCGGGAAATCAGGAAACACGGTTGTTAAATGGGGCGTAACGGTTCCGCCAAATCCATCCTGGCGATCCACGGCAAAGCCGTTATCAATCGCATACAGCGAGGTATCTTCAAAGGTCAGGCCGCCGCGATTGTTGGACGATACCGACATCGGTTCGGTCGTCAGTAAGGTTCCGTCACGTGGATCGATGCGGAAAACCGATCCCGAATTCAGGTTGCTTTGCACAATCAGGGTGTCGCCGTTTTCGGCGCCGGAGATGCCGGCAATCTGCGTCAGCGATGTCGGTGATGGATAAGTATTGACGATGTTTCCCGTTGCCGGATCGATTTGAACAATCTGATCTGTCAGCGTCTGCAAGCCGAATAATGCCGTCCTCGGCGTGCCGGTACCGGTGGTCGCATTACTGTTACCGAGCACGGCGTAGCGGCCGCTGCCGGGCCCCAGGGAAATGAACGAACTGTCGATCGCCATTTCGTTACCGTCGCTCGTGTCCCCGGCTAGCAACTCGGACTCAAAACCACTGTTGATCGTCAGCTCGTAATCGAACGCGCCGCTGCCACCGACGCGAATCTCATAAGTGCCATCGGCTGGAATGACTTGTACGGGCAGCACAGGATTGTTCGCTGAGAACGGACCGGCGATGCCAACCAGTTCGATGCTTGTCGTTTCCGATCCGCTGCCCGACGTTTGCCGCACGCTGCCGCCGATGATCTCGCCGGCCTGAGCCGTGAACGTGAAGGTGTCGACGTCGGTCGGCCCAAACAGGCTGCCCAGATTGGGATCGCTGATCGCCAGCAAACCGCCAAGTGGATGCAGCCGCTGGAAGGGAACCGCGGGAATGGGTGTTGTGATATCGACAGAAAAATCGATCACGTAATCGCCGCCTGCCACGCTATCGCCCGTCGGCGTGAAATCCACACCCGGCCCAAGTGGTTCGCCATCCAGATCGTTACCGATCAAGTCCTCGAAGTCCCCGTCCCCCGAATCCAACGTCAATCGATAATTTCCTTCACCAAGTGGCGGAAACTGTGCCGTGACTCCATCCGATGTTGCATTTAGAACAACCGAGATGGTTGGCACGGGTGATCCAGACGTGGTGTTGACCAACCGAACGGAGGACAGGTTCGGATTTTGAATCGGTTCAGAGAACGAGGCCTCAAACGTTAGCGGTCCCAGTGGGATGATGGCTCCCGCAGGCAGCGGAGCGGCGTTCCAAACCGTGCTTTGTATGATCGGCGGCGTCGAATCAAGCTCGAAACTGAATGTCTCACTGACGTTGACCGAACCTTGCAGGTCGCTCACCGAACTGGCAACCAATTCCACCACATAAATGCCGTCACCGACGTTGGCCGCTGCCGGAACGTCGAACTCAAATGTTTGACCATCGATTACTTGCACGCCGCTCGCCGCGACACCACCGATCAGCAGGTCGCCGGGCTCGACAGACGGAATCAACATTTGTTCCGAGAATGTCAATGTCAGTGTCGTGGGAAACGAGCTGACGACGTCACCATCAAGCGGATCTGTCTGGATGATCGTCGGGATCGGGTCAAGTCCCGTATCACCGGTGACCTGCAACGTGTATTCACCCTGCCGATCGGTATTGGACACTCGAACCGTGTACACTCCTGTATCGAGCGCCGTGTGATTCAGCGTGGCATTGTGGCCATCGGCCGCGCTGTTGTCGTCGCTGGCAACCACAAGTCCTGCGGGGTCGAATAGTTCAATGAATGGATCGAGTTTGTTATGGGGAACAAAGGGACCGTCGGTCGGCGTGGTGGTCACTATCTTCAGGTTGTCTCCGCTGTTGACGTGCACAGCGTAGAAGTCATCCGTGTTTGAACCGATTTGCTCGAGCGCGCCGCGCAGATTTAGACGTCCACCCGAAACGGTGATCCCCGCCATCGCGGGAATCGGGTCCGATCCGGCTAGCAGCGCTGCTTTGATATCGGTGACGCTGGCCGCCGGATTCGCTGCTGCCAGCAAGGCTGCAGCGCCGGCGACGTGCGGCGAAGCCATCGATGTTCCGCTGATCGATCCGTAGCCTGATGGATCCGAGATACCGCCGCCCGATGTCAGCATCGTGCTCAGGATACTCACACCGGGAGCGCCAAGATCGACCGAGGTGGCACCGAAGTTGGTAAAGGTTGCCGCCAGATCGTTATGATCGGTCGCCGCTACCGCGATGATCCCGTCCAGCGGATAACTGGCCGGATAAGTGGGGCTCAGATCAATATTGACGGAACTGTTGCCTGCTGCTGCCACAAAGACAACACCGGCATCAATGCTGGCTTGGATCGCCGTTTCAAAGGCAACGCTTGGCCCGACGCTGTAACTGTGGTTGCTGGAGACTACATTGACACCATGGTTCAGTTTCTGATCAACCAGGTAATCAAGCGCAATGATGGCCGCAGCCGTTGATGGGCCGGCCGTGCCAATTCCCAGGGCCATGATCTGAGCGTTCCAATTCACGCCCGTCACACCCAAGTTGTTATTACCGATGGCCGCCGTCGTTCCGGCGACGTGTGTGCCGTGGCCAAAACCATCCATCGGATCGCCGGTACCCGTATCGGCATTGACCCCGTAAATGTCGTCCACGAACCCATTGCCATCGTCATCAATGAAGTTGCCTGGAATCTCCAGAGGATTGACCCACATTGATCCGTTCAGATCCGGATGGTTGTAGTTAACCCCGGAATCGACGATCGCAATCACGACATTGGAGGAATCATTGAACAGATCCCAAGCTTCCGGCGCATCAATGTCGGCATCGGAAGTTCCCCCGGTTTGACCGGTGTTGTTCAGCGCCCACATTGATCCGAACAAAGGATCATTGGGCGTGACGAAGTACTCGCCGGCTTGATTCAACTCCGCGTGAATGACTTCCGGCAGTGATTCCCACTGCTGGGCCATCGCCCGTGCATTTTCGTTTGCGCCAACATCCAGCACCGCGCCGTTGAAGACATGTTTGATCCGCGCGTGAATCGTCGCATTGTTGGCAGTGGCGAGGGCCGCGATTTCGACATCGGACAAGTCATCGGCAAATTCCACGATGATCCGGTCAGTTGACTCTTTGCCACCCACGGACCAGCCAGGACCATCGTCGCCGTCGGATCGTTCCGCTCCCTGCTCGAAAACTGACTCCAAAAACGCACCGGGCGTACCCGTGTGACCCAGCACGGTCCCGCCGCCCTGAATCAACTGAGCCTCGCCGAATTCGCTGTTGCTCTCGGTATCAAAGTCGGAGCCGCGCGTGATCACCAGGTTGTAACGTCCGTTGCCGCTGACGACCGCGGCAAAAGTATCATCGGCCGTGGGAACAAACGCACTAATGACTTCATCCAGGTTCGCAGCCGTAACGCCAATAGCCAACCGGTTTCCCGACGCGTCCACCAAGTCAAGACTTACCGCATCATCAGATTTCACTGCCAGCGTCGCCGGCTCGCCGGCTTGCAATGTGAAGGTGAAGTAGTCGTCGGCCGACGGGTCGACATCTCCCAGAACTGCCATCCGGTGTATCGCGCCAGCAGCAAGCGGAATGCTTGATGCGTCGATGTCCTGTGCCGTTCCGATCGTATCGTTGCTGGTCCCGGTGACGTTTTCGTCTTCGACGGCTGCGTTCAAAAACAGCGTCAGCGACAAGCTGCCCACCGTACCGTTCAGCTCTGAAACCCGAAGCGTGTAGGTGCCGGGTCCCGATGCCGTGTTGTCGACCGTCTGAATCGCAGTCGCCTCACCGGGCGCCGAGCTGGCGGCCGTCGCCAGTACAGCATTGCTTGGATCCAGCAATTCAACTTGAGCCGTCAAACCGGCGCTCGGCTCCACCAGCACACTCACCACCTGGCCAACATCCAAATCGATGAGGTAGCTGTCGGTGTCACCAGCGGCATTGATCAGACCCGGTATCGTGCCTTCGTAAACCAACGAACCCAGTGGCAGTCTCGGCAACATTACGGTTGGAAACAGGATTGTGGTAATGTCCGTGGTAAAGTCGACGGCGAAGTTTCCGCCAGGATTTCCGTCTCCGGAAACATTGGGCGGCAAGGGAAACGTTAGCGGTTCCCCATCCAGATCGTTGCCGGCAATATCTTCAAAGGCACCGTCGCCACTGATCAATGTCAACGTGTATTCGTCTTGTGGCAGGAAGCCGAAATCGACCGTCAAAGTTGACGTCGCAGGAACGTAATTGACGCTTGTCGGCGCGTAAGATCCAGAAACCACACCGTTCAAAGCAATGTCTTCCGGCCCCAAATTTGCCGCCAATAACTGTTCATCGAATTCGATTGCGACACTCAGGTTTCCACTGGCAAGCACGTCGTTTTGTTGAATCGAGGAACTGATCACGCGAGGACCAACCAGATCGACCTCGAATTGCCCGGTATACGCATCAATCGGTGTGCCCTGCAGATCCAGCAATGTACCGGCCGCAATCGAAACGGTGTGTACGCCATGGCCCACCGCCGTGAATTGGAAGCGAAGTGTGTTCGCATCAACAACAGTCACGCCCGTCGCTGGGACAGCGTTGGCCGTCAAGTCAGCCGCATCGATCGTCGTTAGCAGCACTCCGTCATTAAACTCGACCGTGATCTCGGCAGGACTCGCGCCCAAGATTTCTCCGTCTTGGGGCAATGTGTCGGTGACTTGGAAGGGACCGAACGTTCCCGTCGCTCCCGCCACGTCAACAACATATTCGCCTTCGGTGTTGCCGGTGGATAGGACAGCAACGGTATAAATACCTGCTGGCGATAACGCGCCCGTCGTTAATCTGGCATTCCTGCCATCGCCGCCGCCATTATCGTCGCTGCCGATCAGAGTGCCGCTTGGATCGTAAAGCTCGAGCGATGGGTCGAAATCGTTTTGGAATTCAAACGGACCGTCACTCGGTGTCGCCGTTGCGATCGTAAGAGCATCGCCGGTGTTGACGGAAACCTGGTAATAGTCAGCCGCTCCGGGCAGGACGTAACCGAGCGACGTATTGATGCCGGTGATATCCTGTGCCGCCGAGCTTGGATGGTTGATCTCCGTATCAAAATCACTCTCGCGGGTCACGAGGAAGCTGTAGTCAACATCGGCGCCGGTGACCCGCGCGTAGTAAGTGCCGGTGGTTGGTGCAACGTAATTGTTGATGCCACCGTCCAAAAACAACGATCCTCTGCCTGTGGCGAGTCGTGTGGTCCCATCGGGCGCGTACAGATCAACCGACACGATCCCGCTACTGGTGTCGGATTGGGCGACCGCAAGCGTGGCTGACTGTCCGGCATTCAGCGTGAACTCGTACCAATCGGCGTTTGACGAAGATGGAACCAGGATTTCGATTTCGTCGTAGCCGCGGCCATCGGTGGTGAGTGGGAAATTATCGTACTGCTGGAACTTGATCTGAAAGCCACTTCCCAGTGTCATACCGGCAGCAGCCGCCGCCGCATCCAAATCGATCAACGCTTCTGTCCAGACGCCGGAATTCGTGACCGGAGCATCCAGCACGGTGTACCAGTTAATGCCATCATCGCTGATCGATACGCCGTCACCGTTGACACTGCCGACGAATGATTGCGGCAAGTTGTCTGTTTCGTCGCCCCACTCCGCGTGAAAGAACCTCAATCTCGCATCGGGAACACCAGCCAGATCAACGGTCCAGATCGCTTCGTTCAACTCGCTTGACCCGCTGGCCGAGACGTCCATCAACATGGCGAAGTTTCCGCCCGCTGTTCCCTCGGCTCCACTGATTTGGATCCGCCCCAGGCCCGTGGATGACGTACTCCATTGCGCGTCCAAGGCGCCGGATTCAAAGTCGTCCGACTCAATCGCCGTACCTGCTGACGATGGGAGCTTGCCGACCGCGGCGAGTCGATCTGCGGCGGCGAAGCCGAGACCAACATCACTTGCATCCAGATTTTGCGCGGTAGCGAAGGTGTCATTGGCGGGACCGCCGTAAGACTCTTCTTCGGCAGCGGCATTTAGTAGCGTGCGAAGATCGTAACCGCCCGTCGTACCGCCCGAGCCAGAGACGGTGACGGTGTAAGTACCTGCTATCGCCACCGGCAGCGTCTGCAACAGCGCATCGACGCCGGCCGCCGAGCTGGCGGATCCCAGCAAAACATTGCCGGGATCAAAAACTTCGATCGTGGGTGCCAACGTGGAATTCGGTTCGATCGCCACGGTGACGGTCTGTCCGGCATCCAGGTCCACGGTGTAGCTATCCGTGGCACCCGGATTGGGAATCGTATCGGTCACGTTCTGCTGATAGATCAGCGAGCCTGGCGGCTGCACGGGCACCGGCGCCGGCGTGATGATGTTGAAAACGATTTGGTAGGCATCGCCGGCGATCCCGTTGGCATCGCCGTCGAACTGGTCGCCAAAGGGATTGGTCACGTCGGCATCGATCGTGAACGCGTACCTGCCAACGCCTAACGGCCCCGAATCGATCGTGTACACCATCTCGTTGGTGCCGACCATGTAAGGCGTCGCCGCCGTGATCGGTACGGGAACATCATCGCCGCCCCCGAATGCTCCATCAGCTCCGACTTCCACCAAAGTAATCTTGGTCACGTCGTTGACACTTGCCGGCTCCATCAATTGGTCAAAGCGGAGTGTGAATCCGCTGACATTATCGGTGACCAGCACGGAAGTCCCATCGGCGGGCAAGCCGACCAACGAATCGACCGTTGGCGGCGGAATCAAACTGTCGGCAATGATTGCGTTGGCGGAATTCACCCGTCCGCTTCCCAACAATCCGATGAAGCCCGGATTCTGGGCATCGATGTTGTCCGCTGTTCCCAACACGGCAGCCGCCACCATGTCTCGCGTCCAGGTCGGATTGGCAGACCAAACCAAGGCAGCCACACCGGCGGCATTCGGAGCCGCCATGCTCGTACCGCTCTTGGTTCCGTAACCATCGTTGGTGACCGTCGACCGGATCGACGAACCCGGTGACGCCACGTCGATGCCAGTGCCGTAGTTACTGAAGCCGCTTTTGGCATCCGACGCTGTCGTACTGGCGACCAGAATCGTCTGATGAAAAGCCTGCCGCACCGGATTCAGCTGGTTGGAGTTGCCGGCGGAATTAAAATGTAGACCTCCGTTGTCGTGGTAATACTGCAAGCCGGCCGTGAATGTGGGGTCACCAACAAAACCGTTAATGTTGAAGCTGGTGTTGGCAATCGTGGCTCCGTTATCGATCGCGTAACGAAAAGTGTCCGCCATGATCGAGGAGGTAAAGCCACCGTCGGAGCCTTGAATCCGCAGCGCCATGATCGATGCGCCGCCAGCGGTACCGGAAATCCCAACACCGTTGTTGGTCACGCCGGCAGCAATGCCCGCCACGTGCGTGCCGTGATCGTCTCCCGGCACCAGCGGATTCGGGTCATTGTCGTCAGCTACAAAGTCCCAGCCGTTGATATCGTCGATGTAGCCGTTGCCGTCATCGTCGATCCCGTTGCCCGCGATCTCGCCCGAGTTAACCCAGATGTTGGCTGCCAAATCACTGTGCGCCAGTTCCACACCTTGGTCGGTCACGGCAACAATCACACTAGGATCACCCAGGGTGGTGTCCCAAGCGATGTCGTTCTGCATCAACGGGTGATGATACTGGTTGCCAAATTGCGGATCGTTCGGCGTCAAATCCAGAATGTCGCCCGAGTATTGATAATTGGGTGCCGCCCAGACAATGTTCTCATACGGCTGTAGCGACGCGACCGCTTTCTGCACATCGGTGCCTTGGGAAAGCTGAAGCTGAGCCACCGTGACGGACCCAAAGTCATCCTCGAGCATCAGGATTTCTTCCGCGCTATCGGACTCCAGAAACGAGGCTTCTGCCGCAAGCCCGATCGAATCAAAGTGCCGCACCAAATCCACGATCGGACCTTCGGAACGGACCGCAACGATCACTTCGCCTGGAACAATGGAGCGATAAACATTTTCGCTGGGCGGGGCCACATCCGCGCTGTCATCTTTCAAGTAAGGCCCATAGGCAAGCGGCGTTTGATAGTCGACTTCATAGCCGATCTCGGCCGCCAGCAGGAAGCGTTCTTCCATTCGCTCCAGCGAAAGCTGGCGGCTTAGTCGACTTCGTTTGCGGCCTGCTGACCTACGATCGTTCCGCCCGCGGTAGCGGCGGGAAAGGATGTCGCGATTGAGGTTAGAGATTGAACCGGACTGCACCATCGAACAGGACCCAAAAAACTGCGGAATTTAATGGTTTTATCGAAGAAAAGAATCATTCGCAGAATAACCCCGCAGTGGGGCAAATACAATCTGCGCCTCAGGGGCACACCGAAATCTGATGCGAATCGGGCAAAAAGTCACCCATCCACGGCAGTTTTGTCTGAAGGAGCGCTTCTCCGCAGCGGCGATCACATTTGCATCGTGCAATCAGTGGCGCGAGGCGATGGAACCACGGATGCACATCGATAGACACAGATCAAGATTAATAAGATCCTCCGTGTTGATCGGCGTGTACCCGTGGTTGCTAGTTCTGGAGCCGCGTGTCTTTACTGACGAAGCTCGCGTCGCAGCATCTCGAACAGGCGGTCGACTTCGTCGCGGGTTTCCTGGTCCAGATTCCAGGCATAGGGCCGCCGCCGAGAATCGTCAGTGAAAACCCCACGTTTGACCATCAAGTATTTTTCGATCGCCAAGAATCCATCCAGGCCGGCTTGCAGTTGCAAGTTGACAATCGCGCAGATTGGGAAATAGACGCGATAAGCAGTCCGCTCATCGCCAGCCTCCAGCGCCCGCCACATTGCGATGATGCCGTCCAGCAGATCCGTGCCCGGCATCGTGCCCGCGATGCCGCGTCGATACGCGTCAATCAGCAGCACGCCGCCCGATCCGTCAAAGATTCTTGCCCGACCGCCACTCTGATCGCGAAGCGCCGATAGATTCGGACCTATCGGTGCTGCTTCCGGTTTGAACAAGATCTTGTCCTGGCCAAAACGATCCAACAGCCGAACGAACAGGTCAATCGACAGCGCGCCGCCGACGTAGGAAGAGGCGTCTTGCACAATCAGCGGCAGATCAACGCTCTCAGCGATTTCACAAAAGTAACGCCATAATTCGTCTTCCGGCAGCGACGTGGCGATCGGCGGAATCGCCATCACCGCATGACAGCCGGACTGCTGCGCCCGGCGAGCAAAATTGTGTGCCTGTTTCGTACTCTCGGCACCAACACTGGAGACAACCACGCCACGACCGGCGGTCATCTCGACCAGGTCATCGGTCAGCTTGATCCGCTCGTCAAACGTCAGGCGAAGTATCTCCGACACCATCGCGGCGACAACACCATCGCTACCGATCTCCAGCGCCCAGTCAACTTCGCGCTGAAGGCTTTCGTGATCGATTTCCTTACCATCGATAAACGGCGTATGAATAACGGGCAGAACGCCGCCGATGTCATGCTTCATTGCTTTTCTTCTTTCACCAGTCGCCCACGCTGCCGTCCCGATACCAAACTCGCTGCGGCAGCTCTTGTTGGAAAGGATGCCTGTTTACTTCGCTTTCGTTGATTTCGATACCGAGTCCGGGTTTTGTGTTGGCGGTCACGGTGCGAGTCTGCGGATCGACGACGAATCCCTCGTCAACAACATCATTTCGCCACGGCACATCGTTATGAACCGATTCGCAAATCACATAGCTTGGCTGTGAAAAGCCAAACTCCAGCGAGGCGGCTGTGCTAACGGGGCCTTGCGGATTGTGCGGGGCCAGGGCGATTCGATAAGCGTCCGCCAACGCTGCAATTCGCCGCGCCTCGGTGAAGCCTCCGCAATGAGTGAGATCCAACTGGCAGACTTCGCAACCGCGGGCGGCAAACAGGTCACGAAAAGCAGCTAAATGCGTCAGTCGTTCGCCGGTGGCCACGGGGGTTGCGACCGCAGCATTGATGGCGGCCAGAGAATCGATGTTTTCGGGCCAGCAAGGTTCCTCCAGGAAATACAAACCGTACGGTTCCAGCGCTTTGGCAAACTGCATGCCCATCGCCGGTGATGGTCTCGCATGGCAGTCGACCATGATATCGACCGCATCTCCCACCGCTTCGCGCATGCTCCGCACGCACAGCTCTGCTGCCTTGATCGGTTTCAAACCTTCCAATGGCATGGTGGGCGGTACCGCCATCGACTTGAACGCCGTGAACCCTTCGGCGACAGCCTGGCCGGCCAACTCGCCAAACATCTTGGCATTGTCGACGGGCGTTTCATAAAAGCTTTCCAGGTTCCCGCCGCCTAAGTGACAGTACAGGCGAATGTGATCGCGGACCGGTCCGCCCCATAGCTGATGACAAGGCACACCGTGAATCTTGCCCAGAATGTCCCACAATGCGATGTCGATCCCAGCAATCGCGGTCGACCGCACCACACCCGAGCCGTGCCAGAAATGTTGCCTCCACATCATCTGCCATAACTTTTCGATGCCCCGCGGGTTTTCGCCAATCAACAGCGCTTGCAGATCTTCCACGGCGGCGACAACACTGCGGGTGTGCCATTCCAGCGTTGCTTCTCCCCAGCCGAACAAACCCGGTTGGTCCGTGACAACTTTCACGAAAATCCAGTTGCGCATCCGCGCGTGACAAACCAGCGTCTCGATGCGGTCGATCTTCATCGCTATTGAAAGGCCCTGAACAATTCGATTGTTTCAGCAATCAACTTTTTATCGGCTTGTCTGCCATAGGGCGTGCGTTCGACCTCATAACCGCCTTTGTCATATTCGCAGCTCATCGGCAGATAGTCGCCGCCGACCCCATCGGAGTAGCCGCAAAACATGGTGTGCGCGAACGGCGATGCCTTGCGGATGGCGACTCCGATTTCTGCGAATGGTTCGCCCGGCATCGAGACAATGCCGACGTCGCCGATTTGCCAAATCTCGACTTCCACTTCGATGGGGCTTTCTTCGACGGGCTGTTTCCACTTGGTCAGCAGATCCCGAAAACGTCGCACCCGCGCATCGGCTTGGTGGATTCTCCACGGATCCTTGCTGGCTTTTGCACTGGTCGCTTTGCGGATCGCATCGTCAAGTCTTGCCGCCATGTCGTCGATTTCCTTGGACGTGTACTGGCGCCGCGGCAGCTGAATGATCTTGCTGGCCCGGGCCAGCATGCCGCTGCGCGGACCTTTGACGCGCCAATGTTGCTTTGCCTGATAAGCGGTCGACTCCACGAATCCTTCAAAGGTCGGAACGCGATCGACTGTCTCGATCCCAAACGCCAGCGACGTTGCCGCGTGGCCGAGCATCGCTCCCAGCCGATGCGCGACGGCCAAGTCGCCGGTAAAGCCTTCGATCGGTCCTTGGTTGCCGGCTGCACCCTGAAAGAACAAACATTTGGCGGTCGGCATCGCAGCTTCGACGACCTGACGAACCATGCCGATCCAATCGGCCGAAATCTTTTTGTTCTCGTAGGCCAAGACCGTTCCGTGGCAGGGAAAATTCGCCAGCACAGCAAGCGGCTTGCCGTCAGCGCCATCAATCCGAAAGACAATCAGGTCGCGGTCAACGAATCCACTGGGGTTGCGTCCCACAGCGGGGGGATCATTGCCGTCAGCACGTACGCGTCGATTGATGTTGATTCTGCCTTCGCCCCGATCTCCATAAATGTGCGCCGGCTGAAGCTGTGAATCGGCTTCGACGATCAACCCGACGATCTTATCAATAATAAAATCGTCGTATCGTTTGACAGCAGCTTGATAATCACTCAGATCCAACCCTGCAGGTCCTTTGGCCGCTGATACGTTGACCGCGGCGTGGGTGTGAGTGGCAGCCAGACGAATATTGGAGGCAGGAATTCCTGTCAGCTTTGCAGCCCGCTCGATCGACGACTCCAAACCATTGACGAACAATCGATCGATGTCCACCATCGCAAACTTCGTCTTGCCATCAGAAAGCACCAGCGCAGTGGCGCACAAACCAAGCGGGTCATTCCCAACCGAAAGAATATGCGACTGCGAACCCCAATTCATTTGAGCGATGCCGACCGGCGGCGTAATATCAGCACGAGCGACACCGGCGAACAAGCCTGAGGGTGGACTGTCTTTGGGGCCTTGCTCGACTTCATCCGCCGACACGTGGCCAGGCAGAATCAGTAGCGACAAACAGATGATACAGGATCGGATCATGATTGACTCGTGCAAAGAAATCCTGGCTGTGGGGAAACGAACGCCGAATATTCTAAAGTAGCGTGCGTGATTGTGAATCAGATCACTAATCCTCTCCGGGCCCGAGAGTCCGACTCTCACTCCGGGGATTGGTCTACACAAGTCCAAAAGCTCGGATTCGCACGAAGCAATGAAGTGAAAAAGCCGCGGAGCGGCGATCGAAGGTAGCCTGGGGTGAACCAACCGAGCCTCAAGCGAGGGTTGGTGTAACCCCAGGTAGACGCCCC
>JBFJVZ010000040.1:0-28180 GCA_041623895.1 Pirellulaceae bacterium
AAGCGTGAGCGAGGCGACAAATCACGCAATTCCCTCGCTCACGCTTCGGGTTACCAGGTAAACGGCAAATACGAATCCCGCCACTAGACGAATCAAGACAGACGGTCGCTCCCGAATGCACGAGCAAGGCAACAATCCGTTTCAACCTCCCCGTCAAGTCGGCCAGGCTCAGGGGCGGTCCTCATTCATGTATGTCTTCGCCTGTCTGGTGTGGTGTGGTCTGGCAATCAAGGTGACGGTTTTTCGTCCCGTTGTGCGGTCCTTTTTCGAGGAATTTGAAATCGCCTTGCCGGTGTTGACGGTGTGGTTGCTGCATCCGTGGCAAACCTATTTGTTCCTCGCCATTGCCAGCGCCGTACTGGCAGCCGGAGTGATCGTGCGAAGCGGTGAAGCACGTTACCACGTGGGTCGGATCTCCTTGATGATCGCAGTCGTGGTGATCGTGCTGATCACGTTCGGAGTTGGTCTACCGCTGCTCAGAGTGATCGAAGCGCTCTCATGAGGCGCAGATGTGAGGCGATTGGCGTTATCAAGTAGCCGGTACTCACCGCAGATTCAAGACTCTGCGGATACGAAATGCCACGGTTTGATCCTTCTCGTCCGCCATCCGCAGCCTTAACTGTTGCCCCACCCAAGGATCCTTCATGTCAGCCAGTGCTGAGATCGCTCGCAATCGGACTTCGCGGTCGTGATCGTCCAACAGCATCATCAACCACGGCCGCACATCGATGTCGTAGGCGGATCCTGAGAGCGACTCGATCAGCGCGATCTTGGACTGCCGGTTGCCTGTGGCGATTTGCATGCCAATCGAAATCTCGACATCGCTGTACCCGCGGCGCGTCAGTTCGGTTTTTGCCTGATCCTGAAGTTGCTGATCCGATTTGACCAGAGATCGGATGATGGTTGCGACGCTGGCATCTTGCCAAGGAGTTTCGATCACGTGTGCCACCGGCTGGATGGTCGTCGGCGGATGATAGACCGCTGCGTCAGATGTTACGGCCTCGGCCCGATGCGTTCGGCTTCGATGCACGTCCCTCAGCAAGACGACTTCATCATCAGGCACGGCCTTGAGTGGACTCTTGGTTTGATGAATTTGCGGTTGGGCCACTTGAATGCCGGCCTGGACGTTGGGCGAACGAACTTCTCGGGGCGGCAGATCTTCCTGGGGCGAACGCTCTTCTCCGGGCGAAAGATTTTCTCGGGGCGGCCAGTCCGTCCAGTCAACGCCACGCGACAAATGATCAACAGGCAGCGGTCGTTTGCGAACATCGATGTTGTTGAAATTTGCAATCTCGCTGCTTTCCGCATCAACTTCCCAGACCGATGTGAGTTTGTCGATTGCCGCTGTGGCGGCAAAGTACAACTGTCGCATTTGGTCGTCTTGTTGATCAACCGAAAACTGCGAAGCAGCTTGAAGTAATTCGACGGCCAATTCTCGTCGCTTGGCAGACAGAGCAGATTCATTGGCAACAATCGCAGCAACCAGCACTTTGTGGTTTCGAATCGATTCCTCGGCCTCCAGCACTGTCCAGTCTCGCTGCATGCTGCGAAGCAATTGATGGGCGCGGTCTGCGATTCGATCGTCTTTATCGGTCAGAGCTGTCGTGATCGTCGGAATTGCTTTGTCACCCCAGGCAGTAAGTTGCTGCAACCGTTCTTGTTTTTCGGCGGACGGCAACGCCGCAAAGTCAGCGGTCAATTGGAAGAGACGAAAATTGGCGTATTGCTGACCCAACACCAAGAATGTTGCCAGCAAGACGGTGGTCAGCAAAAAGAACTTCAGCCCGTTCGCGATGTAGGTGCTTTTGGCCGGCGACGAAGCCTGTTCAATCGAAAACGGGTTGGGTAAATCATCGATGTTGGCTCGTTGCATGGTGGATCCGTCCGCCTAAAGAGCTACTGTTGCCGAAAGTTTTGTGGTTGCCGGCGGCGGTGCCGATTGTCGCGACCAACGGCGATTGAAAGCAAGATCATTTCAGGCCGCGATTTGCGGGGTTTATTGCTGCTTCCAGGCTGCCTGGTGCTTTGCCATTTCCGCGCCCAACAGGTTGCGATAGGTGGAAACGTCCGCTCGCCATTGATCCAGCAGTCGACCCGGGACATCGATGCCGCGCAGCACGTCACCGATGATCGGACCAAGGGCCGCGAAATGTTGCGGCGTCATCAGACTCTCCACCCAGGCGATTCGTCCCTGGCGATCGATTACGACCAAGCCGCAGTCAGCATCGCGGTCGGCATTCATGACCACCGTCTGCAGCGAGTGGTTCGCATCGACAGCAACCGGGACCGTCAAATCCGCAGGCAACTTCCCCGCGGCCTCTTGATCAGCAATGATGATCGAGCGGACTCGTGCGGCCACATCGGCGGTCATCAGTGATGCCCAGCCGTCGAAGGCCGCGGCATTCCAAAGCGAAACTTCTGTTGCCGTGACAAACAAGATCACCGTGATCTCGCGGTCCGAGCCTTGATCGCTGATTTGAACTTTGCCCGTTCGATCGCGGATACGGAATGATTTGGCTGACTGTCCCAATCTTGGTGCAGGCTGCGGCGGGGGCAGCGGGATCATCCGACTGACAAATTTCGGCTGACGGGGCAAGTCATCGATCGGTGGAGTTTCCGTGTCGGTGTCAAAGGTCGCATTGATCAGATCAAGCGTCAGGTAAACGTGGTCTGCCAAGTCATCCGGCATCGCGATCGAGGGCAAATCCACGCGTCGAATCACCGACGAATCCTGATCGATCCAAAATCGATATTGGTCGGCATCAGCAGTCACAAGCACCATCTGGCAGAGACGATCGTCCAGCTCACGCCGCTTGCCAAATTTGATTTCATGGTTTTCCGCGAATAGCCGCTGCATGGGATGATCGGCAAATAGCCAATCTAGCTGTGCTGGTGGTCCGGCAAGCCCCGAAGAGATCTTCTCATTTAGAACGGCATCAGCCAACAGATCCTGCGGATCAAATCGTCCTTCGCGGGGCGGCAAACGAAGGACTTGTGAGTCGTGGTTTTCTGTCGCCTGGTCGACGATCCAAGCCATCGTTCCTTCCTGGTCTGACCAAATCTGAACGTCGTAGGCGCTGACGTAGATCGTTCGTCCGTCCATGCGGACGGACAGCGGAGCTTGTTCGCTCTGGAGGCGACCGTCGATCGTGTAGCTCAATCGCGCGACCGCATTGTCCCGATAGGATTGCGCATGGCGATACCTTTGAAAAACTGATTGCAGATACCCTCTGGCTGTCAAGCTGTTCTGTATCGCTGATTGGCCGCTATCTTCGGACGGCGAAGTACCGCATCCAGAGCAGAACAACAGGACAACCGCTAGCGAGCGGATGCGGCCAGGCAACCATGCTGGGCGGGACGTTGGCGAGGAAAGCACCTTAATTCTCACTTGATTCGATGGTGAGTGGCGAGACACGTTTTGTCACGGTCGTCAGAAATTCCTCCAACTCGGCGGCGATGTGGCTTCTGCCGTGTGGCCAAGGCTACTACAACTACAGGATCGAAGACAATCTCAAGCATCAGCCAACATTGGTAGTTCGCACTTTTCACCACACCTTTTCATGAATCAGCCCGATCCGCACTGCGTAAACTTCGACGATCTTGTCGGCAGACTTCCGGCAGATCGAACATGGGAGTACGACTGCGGCGCAAAGCGGAAACATTTGAATGTCGCCAAGAGTGCGATTCAGACCCTTCAAACACCGCTCGATTTTCCTCCGCTCAGCGCGGCCATCGTACCGGGCGATCGGATTGCATTGGTTGTCGATCCCAACGTGCCGCAACTTGTTGATGTGATCCAAGGTGTTCTGGAGTCGATATCACAAACCGAGGCGGAAGCCGTCGACATCGTATTGTGGGACGAGGCCACTGACGTCACGGTCAATACGCTTGGGCAGCGATTCGCTAACACAGCCACCGTCATTCGGCATTGCTGCGATGACCGCGCGTCGCTTCGTTATTTGGCGGCAGACGAGGCAGGCCAAGCGATTTATCTGAGCCGCGTCGTTGTTGATGCCGATTTTGTTTTGCCCATCATTGCCGGCCGGCTGATGGATCGAGCCTGTCAGCACGACCTAACCGGGGTCTTCCCATCCATGTGCGATTCGGCAACGCGCAATCGACATTGGATGCAAATATCCAGGCCCGATGAGGACATCAAGGAGCGAAACGAAGATCAAATTCCCTGGTTGCTGGGTGTCCATCTCATGATGTCAGTGAAGGCAAGTGCAACAGGGCAAGCCGGCGAAATCGTTGCCGGCACGCCCGAAGCGATCGGAAAGCTGGTTTCGCCGATTCGACAGGCCTCGGGTGACTTTCCTCCGGCGGCGCCGTTGGTGATCGCTTCGTTGGATGGAGACGCCCAGCAACAGACTTGGCAAAATGCTGCTCGCGGTGCTGTCGCCGTCAGCCGGTACGCGCAACCCGGCGGAACAATCGTATTGTGGACTGCAATCGACTCCGAACCACAGGGCAAGCTATCGTGTTTGGACGAGTTTGATCACGCAGCCGTTGTTGATGCCGGCGCAAACGATACTTCAGTGGATTCCCAAGGACAGTTCCCCGCCTGGCAAGCGGGTGATGGACTTGCGTATTCGCTGGCCCGCACCGCCGCTGACTTTCGACTATTGATTCACAGCCAGCTGCCGCGCGACGTGATCGAATCGATGGGAATCGGAGTCGTTGAGTCGGTCGGTGAATTGCTTCATTTGTTGGGCACCTTCGATTCATGTGGCGTTTTGCGAGCGGCACAATTCGCCGGCAGTACTTTGGACGCACCGCACCGATTGGGATTAGAGACGTGATGAACGGCTCACAGACAAGCCAACAAGCAACTCGGATCGAGTCCGTTTTTCATTTCTGTCCGCGTTGTGGGGAGCCTAACGGGCGTGTCGGCGAGATTCCCTTTCGTTGCCCGAAATGTCGGATGACGACGTTCTTTGGTCCGGTTGCCGCTGTGGGAGCACTTGTCACGAACCCAGCCGGCGAGCTGTTATTGGTTCGCCGCGCCCGCAATCCCGGAAAAGGTTGCTGGGGGCTGCCCGGGGGATTTGTGGATCGCAACGAGACCATCGAAGAGGCCTTGGCTCGCGAAGTGAAGGAGGAAACCGAACTGATCATCAGCTCTTGTCGACTCCTGATGACACACCCCAATGAGTACAATTATCAGGGCGTCATTGCTCCCGTGATTGACCTTTTCTATTGCTGTGACGTCGAGTCGCCTGCAACTATCTCGCTCGCCGCTGATGAGCTTGATCACCATGTCTGGGTCCATCCGACCAAGCAGCATTTGGACCACATGGCGTTCCCCTCAAACCGGATCGCGATCGAGTATTTTTTGTCGCAAAAGGCGCGGCAGTGAGGCAGCGGCAGCGCGCACTTGAGAATCGTTCTCACATTGGTCCATTGGAACTCAGGATCTTGTTTTGAGTCATTCTCAACAAGCAAACATTCTGCTTTGTTTTCGCATTCCTGCTCAGTTTCGCGGTTGCATCTGACGATGCAAAGCGCTATCTAGAAGATAGAGAATCAAGGAACGGTGTTCCCCGCCGTATCATTCCCTCAGCACCATAGAACGTTAAAAGAAGAATAGACATGAGCAATCAAGCGATCATCGATCACCTTAACGAAGTCCTCAAGCATGAATGGACCGGCGTAGCGCAGTACTCCCAAGCGAGTTTCATTGTGGAAGGCGTGTGGCGCGAAGTGTACGCCAAAACATTCATCGAAAACGCCGAAGAATCCTTTGGACACGCGAAGTTGGTGGGCGACAAAATTGTTGCCCTCGGTGGCGTTCCGGCGGTAACGCGTAACGAGGTCAAGCAGTCACGCGACTTGAATGAAATCCTCGAATTCAGTTTGGCGTTCGAGACCAAGGCGGTCGAGATGTACGACAAGGCAATCGACCTGGCCGGCGACGATAAGGCCCTGGTCGTGTTCCTGGAGGACATTCTGAAGGAAGAACAGGAAGGCGTCGACGAATTTACCAAGTTGTTGCGTACTTCCAGCACGGCCTCCGGTGGCGGAACTGCCAGCAAGACCGCTTAGTTGACTTGCGTTGCCTTTCAGGGCTGAGATCCTTTGCGGCGATCCGAACCCGGGGCGGCGCCGGCGGGCGCCGCAGGCTACTCGAGCCCTTTCAGGGCAATGGACGGCCACAAACCGCAATCTAAAAACCACCCAGCTCAGGGTGGTTTTCGAGCCTGCCAGGGCGAACGTGGTGCTGGAATTTGCCTCGATCAAACTTTTGCCGATGTCCGTCGGCCGATCTCGCTGCCCCCGAGTCGCAGTGCGTCTCCCCGCCCGCTGCCATCGTGGCATTGAATTCGGATCGGAGCCTCGGTCCGTCCTCACGCGAGCGTCGCTAAGTGCCCGCTGCGTAATAACTTGCGGACGTTTTTTCAGGAACGGCACAGAGGTTGCTGCATGGGGCTGGCCACCGAGGTCCACTGCCACCGGTGCATCCATCGTGACTTTCCCGGCCCAGCCATCGCCCTGATGACGGTTTCCCGGATCGATTAATCGTTCAACCCTTTCACGTCTCAAGCAAGCTCGCTCAGCGGGTTTTTGAGATCTCACTGAACCAGCTCTACAGGAGAAGAAACGTCGTGGCAAAGCAAATCGTTTTCGACGACGACGCACGCGGGCCGTTGTTGGCCGGCGTCAGTAAATTGGCTCGAGCCGTCCGCAGCACTCTCGGCCCCCGTGGTCGAAACGCCGTGCTGGACAAAGGCTGGGGTTCGCCCAAAGTCACCAAAGACGGCGTGACGGTCGCCGAAGACATCGAGCTGGATGATCCAAATGAGAATTTGGGTGCTCAGCTGGTAAAGGAGGCGGCCAGTAAAACCAATGAAGTGGCTGGCGACGGCACCACGACAGCCACGGTGCTGAGCGAGTCGATCTTTCGAGAAGGCCTCAAGATGATCGCCACCGGCGCTGATCCGATGGCTCTGTCTCGAGGCATTAGCAAGGCGGTTGACGTGGCCGTCCAGCAGATTCACAAGCTCGCCACTCCGATCAACGAAAAGAGCAAGAGCGAGATCAAACAGGTTGCCGCGATTGCCGGCAACAATGACCCGGAGATCGGTAAGGTCTTGGCGGATGCCTTCACCAAGGTTGGCAAGAACGGAGTGATCACCGTCGAAGAAGGGCGTTCCAATGAAACCTTTGTCGATGTCGTCGAAGGCATGCAGTTCGATCGAGGATTCTTGTCGCCGCATTTCGTCACCAATCAGGACGACGTGACCGTTGAATTGGATGACTGTTACGTGTTGCTGTTTGAGGAAAAGATTAGCAGCAACAAGAAAATGATTCCTTTGCTGGAGGCCGTCAGCAAAGCGAAGAAGCCCTTGCTGGTGATTGCAGAAGACACCGAAGGTGAAGCGTTGGCGACATTGGTTGTCAACAAGATGCGAGGCATTCTGTCAGCCTGTGCCGTGAAGGCGCCCGGTTACGGTGACCGCCGCAAGGCGATCCTCGGTGATATTGCCGTGTTGACCGGCGGCAAAGCGATCTTCAAAGATTTGGGTATCGACCTGGAAAGTGTCAAACTTAGCGATCTGGGCCGTGCCAAAAAGATCCGCATCACCAGCGAAGCAACCACCATTGTCGGTGGCGCCGGCAAGAAAGCCGATATCGAGGGGCGTGTCCAACAAATCCGCCGTGAGATTGATGCCACCGACAGCGATTATGATCGCGAGAAGTTGCAGGAGCGACTGGCAAAGTTGGCTGGCGGCGTTGCTCAAATCAATGTCGGTGCAGCAACCGAAACCGAAATGAAAGAGCGAAAAGCTCTGATCGACGATGCCCGCGCAGCGACGCAGGCTGCCTTAGAAGAGGGGATTGTTCCCGGTGGTGGGACAGCATTGTTGCGCTGCAAAAACGCGGTCGAAAAATTGGAAAAGGCGACCGAGGGCGATGAAAAGCTTGGTGTTCGCATTATCAAGCATGTGCTTGATCAGCCGATGCGCGAGATCGCCAATAACGCCGGAATCAACGGTGCCGTTGTCGTCAATCGCGTCTTGCAAATGAAGGGCAAGTCCGACGGCTACGACGCCAACGAAGACAAGTATTGTGATTTGGTGGCCGCCGGTATCGTCGATCCTGCCAAGGTCGTGCGTGCGGCCCTGACCAATGCTGCCAGCGTTGCCTCACTGCTGCTGACCACCGAATCTCTGGTGACCGAGATCCCGGTCGAAGAAGACGAAGCAGGTGGAGATCATCACCACGATCATGGCGGCGGCATGGGTGGAATGGGAGGCATGGGCGGCATGGGCGGCATGGGAGGCATGCCTGGCATGATGTAGGTCAATTGTCCCGCATCGCTTGTGTTTCAAACAGTTTCCAAACCAACCAATCAATCAAACAGAAGAGAAAACAATCATGGCAAAACTAAGTTTGCGTCCGTTGGACGATCGCGTCGTTGTCGAACCGACCGAAGCGGAAGCGACAACGGCGGGCGGCATTGTGCTACCCGATTCGGCCAAAGAAAAACCTCAACGGGGTACGGTCGTTGCCATCGGTCCGGGAAAGTTGCTGGACAGTGGCAGCCGCGGCGAACTGAGCGTTGGCATCGGTGACACCGTGATCTACGGCAGGTACGGCGGCAGTGACATCGAAGTGGATGGCCGCGAACTGAAGATTCTGCGGGAAAGCGACATTTTAGCCAAAGTTCTGTAGCAATGATCGATCCGCTCGTCCACCGCGCCTTGCTTTACCGCCAGGCGGCGCGGGCGTTGTGTGATCTCGTACTTTAACGAACAACAATCCAATCAAGAGGAATTCTTTCGTGGCAAAACAACTTCTATTTGACGATCACGCTCGAGCCCGCATGTTGGCCGGGATCGACAAGTTGGCTGATGCAGTGGCTGTCACCATGGGCCCGACTGGTCGCAACGTGATTATCGACAAATCATTCGGTGGTCCGACCGTGACCAAAGACGGTGTGACCGTGGCTAAGGAAATTGAGCTCGAAGATCGCTTCGAGAACATGGGTGCGAAACTTGTCGTCGAAGTCGCGCAAAAGACCAGTGACTTGGCCGGTGACGGCACAACAACAGCGACGGTATTGGCCCGGGCGATTTTCAAGGAGGGATTACGAAACATCGTCGCTGGCAGTAATCCGGCTGCGATTCGTCGCGGCATCGAAATGGGCGTGGCGGCGGCTTCGCAAAAGCTGCATGAGATGGCCAAGCCGATCAAGAACAATCGCGACCAGGTCGTTAGCGTGGGGGCCATCAGCGCCAACAACGACATGAAGATCGGTAATTTGCTTGCCGATGCCCTGGAGCGCACGGGCCAGGATGGTGTGATCACGGTGGAAGAAGGCAAGAGCCGTGACATGGAAGTGAAGTACGTCGATGGGATGCAGTTCGATAAGGGTTACATCTCGCCTTACTTCATCACCGACCCCGGTACGATGGAAGCCAATCTGGAAAACGCGTTGGTTCTGCTGTACGAAAAGAAGATCAGCAACATTCGTGATCTGGTTCCGCTGTTGGAAAAGACGTCACAAGCCGGCCAGCCGCTATTGATCATTGCCGAAGATGTCGATGCCGAAGCGTTGACGCTATTGGTCGTTAACAAGCTGCGGGGAACGTTGAATGTGTGTGCCGTGAAGGCACCTGGCTTTGGCGACCGTCGCAAAGCGATGCTGGGTGACATCGCGACGTTAACCGGTGGTACGCTGATTAGTGAAGACTTGGGCATCCAGTTGGAAAATGTGACGCTTGAGCAACTCGGTCGTGCCAAAACGGTAACGGTCGACAAGAGCAACACGACGATCATCGAAGGCGGCGGAAAACGTGCCGACATCGACAAGCGGGTTGCTCAGATTCGTGCCCAAATCGAGCAGACCGATAGCGATTACGACAAGGAAAAGTTTCAAGAGCGGCTGGCAAAACTGGCGGGTGGCGTTGCTGTCATCAGCGTTGGCGCCGAAACGGAGGCCGAGATGAAGCAGACGAAGGCTCGTCTTGAAGACGCCTTGCACGCCACACGGGCGGCCCTGGAAGAAGGCATCTTGCCCGGCGGCGGGGTGGCCCTGGTGCGCTGCCGCGAGGCGGTCCAGGAAGCCCAAAAGAAAGCCAAAGGCGATGAAAAAATCGGTGTTGGCATCGTCCTGGGGGCGCTCGATTCTCCCATGCGGCAAATCGCCGATAACGGCGGGATCGACGGCAGCGTGGTCGTTGACGAAGTCAGCCAGAAACCCTTAAACGTCGGCTACAACGCCAACACCTGCAAGTACGGCGACATGCTCAAAGATGGCGTGATCGACCCTGTCAAAGTCGTTCGCACGGCGCTCGCTAACGCCGGCAGCATCGCAGGATTGCTGTTGACGACCGAAGCACTTGTCACCAACTTCGAAGCAGAAGACAAGGAAAAACGGCCCGTCGAAGGCGTCGTCGCATAGGTTTCCGGCAACGAAGACAACTTTAGCGGGTCGCTCGCTGTCGATTTTTCGTCAGCGAGGCGGCCCGTTTTCCTTAATCACAACAGAACCGATTCCGCCCCTGCGGCGGCGTGGAACGTTTTTGCATGGTTCAGAAACGCTGCTATTACGAAGTCCTTTTGGTTGAACGCACTGCGTCCAAGGTAGAGATCGATCGCGCCTATCGAAAACTAGCCATCAAATACCACCCCGACAGCAACAAAGGCGAGGACGCGGTCGAAAAATTCAAAGAGGCTTCGGAAGCGTACGAAGTCCTCAGCGACCCGGAAAAACGCTCGCGTTATGACCAATACGGCCATGCTGGCGTGGACGGAGCGGTTCATCAGTTCAATGATGTCGAGGACATCTTCGAGGCCTTCGGGGATCTCTTCGGCGGCGGCATGTTTGGTGATCTGTTTGGCGGTCGAGGCGGACGTGGTGGCCGCCGTCGCAGTCGACGTGGGGCTGACATTCGCTGCAATGTCACGTTGACGCTCGAAGAAGCGGCTCGAGGTGTCAGCAAAGACATCTCCTTTCGACGCCGCGTTGCCTGTGAGAGTTGCCACGGTAGCGGTGCGGCTCCCGGCAGCAAACCGACCACCTGCAACACCTGCGGCGGTCGCGGGCAAGTCGTGCAATCGGCCGGCATTCTCCGTGTCCAGACCACTTGCCCGGCCTGTCACGGCGGTGGCCAGCAAATCAGCGAGCCCTGCAGCGATTGCCGCGGCAGCGGGCTGCAAAACAAAAAGGCCGAGTTGTCCGTCGAGATTCCCGCCGGAGTCGAAGACGGCATGCGCGTTCGCGTGCAAGGCGAAGGTGAAGCCAGTCCCGACGGTGGTCCCCGCGGCGACTGTTATTGTTTCATTACCGTCTCGCCCCACAATCTTTTTAAACGTGATGGCACGCACCTGATCCTGCAATTGCCGATCTCTTATACGCAAGCCGCGTTGGGCGCCGAGATCCAGGTTCCGACTTTGGAGGGACCCCATATGCTGCGGGTCGACGCGGGAACACAAAACGGTGAAGTCTTCAGAATTCGCGACCAAGGTATCGTCGACCCGCGCGGCGGCCGCAAGGGCGATTTGCTCGTCCAGGTCTTCATTGAAGTGCCAAAGAAACTGAACGCCGATCAGGAGCGCTTGCTTCGTGAATTGGCCGAACTGGAGCATGAAGCGGTTTTGCCGGAACGGAAGTCGTTTTTGACAAAGCTGCGTGATTTCTTTGACCCCGACCCTGATCCCAACACTCAGCCGCAAGAATCGTAAATCGCTGGCCGGCTGGAATTTCATTCCCAACATCATGACCGAAGAAACTCAACCAGACGACGACATCCAACAGGCTGAGACCGAAGCAACCGATGCGGCTTTGGAAGCTGAGCAGTTCCAACACGAGCCGGTCGCCGAAACACGCGACGAGGCAATGGATCGGATGCGCACCGAGGTCCAGGAAGCCGAAAAACGCGTGCTGTTAGCGCAAGCCGAAGCGGAGAACTTCCGTAAACGTATGCGGCGTGATTATGAGGACCAAATCAAGTTCTCGCCCATGGCGGTGGTGTCCGACATTCTAGAGGTCCGCGATAACCTGATCCGCGCCATTGAGGCCGCCGACGCCGGCGGAGACATCGCCGGTCTGAAAGAGGGCGTCGAGATGGTGGCCAAACAGCTAGATGATGCTCTCGCCAAACATAGTGTGCGGGAGATTCCCGCCGAGGGCGAATTGTTTGACCCGAACTATCATGAAGCAATCTCGCAAATGCCCAGTGCCGAACATCCTGAAGGCACGATCGCTCATGTCGCCCAGACTGGTTTCCAGATGCACGACCGAGTCGTTCGCCCCAGCCAAGTCGTTGTCAGTACGGGTCCCGCAAATGCCTAGCGTTGGGAAAAAAGCGTCTGCCCCCCTTTCCCGGCCAACCCAAAGATCAAGCTTTGACAAAGCACTGGAACGATACTTACCTGAATCCCGCCGATGCGGCGATCGTCCTAAGAAGGTGAATCAGTCACATGCCAACCTATGATTACCATTGTAACGGATGCGGACATGCCCTAGAGATCTTTCAGGGGATCAATGATCCCATCAAAAGGAAATGTCCCGAATGCGGAAAGAACAAGCTGCAGCGGCAGTTCGGCACCGGTGCGGCGATTGTCTTCAAAGGCAGCGGTTTCTATCAAACCGACTACCGTAGCGACGGCTACAAGAAAGCGGCCAAGGCCGATAAGAAATCGACCTCGGAGTCTACGTCCGAATCAAAAAGTTCTGACAGCAAGAGTTCAACGAAGACCGAATCCAAGCCGGCCAGTAAGAAGTCGTCGGACGATTAGCGGCAAAGATTGAATTTCCACTGGGAGGGGCAGGTCGATCCGACTCGCCGCGCACACGCGGATCGTAGAGGTCGCTGGTTCGAATTGAGTCCTCATGGGTAACCGATGGTGCCCGAAGTCGTATTTCGTCTGACAGAGACGTCGGTTAACCTCCGCCCGCTCGCGGTCAGCCAGCAGAGCGTCCTTATTGGCGACGCGATGCCGTTTCAGAAAATGGTCTAGCAGTGCAACGACGAATGCTCGAGTTCGTGATCGACCGAGAGCAGGTACTCTTCAATTCTCTTCAGCACGCCAGGTTGAAGGACCACCGACAAATGCGTGGCGGCGACGCGTTGTACCTGCAGATTTGGGACATGGCTCAGTGGAACGCTGCGAACGCACGCATCGGCCTTGGCCCAGATCACCAATCGTCGCACCTGATCGTCGCAGTCAAGATTTTCTGCCGCTTGGTTGGTGTTCACGATCACCTTGATTTCCGGAATCAATTTGCCGGACAACAGATACAGACCGCTGGGAACCAACCCGGTCCGCATCACGGGCGCTACGGATACAAGCGCGGCCACATGGTTATGGGATGCTTGAGCGATCGCTTGCCGTGCCACCCAATCACCAAAACTGTGAGTGATGATCGCAATGGAGCGATCGTGCGTGTCCTGGGCAAGGATCGCGGCGAGACGCTGAACACTGTCGTCGATCCGCCGAAAGGCAATCCGATCGGTAAAGAATTCAACCTGCCCACAATGCTTTTGCAAAACTCGTTTCAACGGCCACAAGAGAACTCGCGGCTCCAGCAGACCCGGCATCAGGATGATTCGGCGAATTCGGTTCATCCACGTCAGCTCATTACGAACGTTACCAAGCATCACGAATTCGCTTGAATTCGGCGAAACTTGGCTTCTTGTTGCCATCATTTGACCGCAGTCCCGTTGTCGACAAGTCGGCGTTGAAGGCTCGCAGGCCGACGTCGTGCAGCAGCGACCACGCCAGCAATTCGATGTTCAGCTCGCTCATCAGCATTGGAATCCGGCGGATGTACTCTGACTGTTCCGCCGGCGAACCGGATCCACCCGACGGCCAGCCGACTTCCATCCACGCGATTCGATCACTCTCCCGCGTGTGTTTTTTGACCCATGAATAGTAATCCGGAACAAGTTCCTGGGGCGATTGATGGAACGGTGATGGGTAAGTCGTCAGACCGACTAGATCAAGTTCCGGCCGAAAGATGTCAATCACCTTGGTGTGTTCAGCAATCTTAAGTGGTTCTTTGGAATCGACGATTCGCATCCACTCCCACTGGAAGGAAACGAAGACCCGGGATTCCGGTGACACGCGTTTAACGGCAGTGTATGCCTGCTTATACAAGGTGACGAAATGCAGAAATTCTTCCAGGCGATGAATGGCCAGAAAGTTAATCTCGGTGGCAAGACACAAATAAGCTGGTTTTAGTCGGGCAAGGGCGATGGAATCGCCCACAAAGCGTTGTCGGATTCGTGAATTTGAAAACGAAATGCGGCCCCGTTCCGACCGTCGCAGCTCAGCTGGAAGGTCCAGTTCCTTACGCGGGGCTTCCAGTGAAGTTGGGCTCAAGCCGATGACGGGCGTTAATCCTGCGTCCCGACACTGTGCGATAGCGAATTCGCAAATCCGGATCAGGTCCTCGTTTCCCCATTGCACAATCAAGACACCGGCGTCACCAATTTCCGCAGCCTCAACGAAGGCAGCCAGCATGTCCCGGTCCGAATGGTCGGGAAAGTGCTTGGGCGTGATGGCAACACCGATCCTCTCCGGTTTTGCAGCTGCGGCCAGCTCGGGGGAATTGGAGCGTTCGATCTCGACAACCTCAGGTTCGCCTGGAGTCGTGGTTCGCTTGCCAGGATCGCTGCACCCGGCCAGCAACAACGATATCGATGCGACGGCAGCCAACAGACCTTCAATCCGCATCGGGTTGTTGTTGCCGTCGGTCATCAGCCAGTCTCTTCGGACTCTGTAATTCAAACGTCACACAAAGACATCGCCTGGTGCAAACCTTCTTTCGGGTTTCGCGTCGGTATGAACTCTTGACCAACGTAGCCCTGGTAACGTAGCTGCAACAGCTTTTTCATCGTTGCCGGATAGTTGATCTCTTGGTTGTCATCCAGCTCAGCGCGGCCCGGGTTACCCGCTGTGTGAATATGTCCGAGTAGATCTTTGTACTGTTCCATTCGCCGAATCACATCGCCGTTCATGATTTGCACGTGATAGATATCAAACAGCAACTTGCAGTGGTCGGATCCGACTCGCTTCACGATCTCGGCGACGTAGTCCATGTCGTCGCCTTGATAGCCGGGGTGGCCCTTCATCGGATGTGTGTCGTCACGCGTGTTCAGCATTTCGATACAGACGGTCACGCCTTTCTTCGCCCCGTAGGCGGCCAACTCCTTGAGCGCCTTGACGCAATGGTCGGCTCCCTCTTCCAGTGAGATCTCGCCGCTTTCCGGATCTTCGGCATCGCGATATTTGAAACCATTAAACGCAATAATGCTGGGGACGTCGGCCTCGGCACTCTCATCGATGTTCTTCTTGGTTCGCTCAATGACTTCCTCGTGATACGCCGGGTTGTTGCACCCTTTCATGAACGGAGCACCGGGCATCCCGTTGGGGGCGATGGCGCATGTCAGCCCATGTTTGTGAAGCGTATTCCAATCAGCTGGATCGACCAGTTCGACGCTCTTGCCGCCAAACTCTTTTGTGATCTTGCAAGTCGTCTCCAAATCCCACTCGTCACCGCCAGCGTTGAAGCACCAAAACACAACCGACTGATTGATGCGGCCCTTTTTGACGGCGGGACCTTCAGCAGCCTCAGCGGGCGAAGCCATTCCCGCGATCGCGCCTGCACCAAGCAGAGCCGCCGGTGCCGACAACGAAAGTGCTTGGCGGCGTGACAGACGGGATGAGGATGGATGATTGGACATTAGACTGGCTCCTGGTGAATACGAAATGGGCTGAAGCGAAAAGCCCTCGACGGAAAGTAACGAGTTGCATGAATTCTAAGCGATCAACTGCCGGACTGAAGCGTTTGCCAATGACATCCGCGAAAAACGAATCCAAAACGAAAGCGTCGACGGCGAAATCAGGGGACAAGAGGGATCAAAATCGCTATCAGTTATCAGTCTCACGAGGAACTTCGCCGTCGGCACCTGTCGCTGAAATGGGAACAGAATTCAACATGACAATAAACGGCAAGGGAAGTCCGGCTCTTTGTCGAGGTTGGTCTTGACTTCCACGGAGACCATTCGTGTCACTTACTCATGGCTTGCCGGGATGCCCGAAAAGCCACGGTGTTTCTGGGACTGAACTTCTGCCGTGGCCAGGTCGATACCGTCGCGTCCGCGTGTCAATCACCTGATGAGTTATCACACGCAGTGCGATCACGCGGGTGCCGCCACGCCCGGACAGTTTTTACACTCTATTTACATCTGCAACGCAGGCAAACGATGTAACATGATGCTATGAGTCGCCGGCTCCGGATTCCACGTTGTTGTTTGCATGGTCGCAAAGCAGGAGATTGAGAGATGAGACACTCATCATTCGTGTTTGTAATGACAATTGCCGGCGCCGCCTGGGCTGCCGAACCGGTACATTTTGCGGATGAGAATCTGAAGGCTGCGGTGGAATGCAAGCTGAAGATCAAGAATCCCACACCAACGCACATGCGATCTCTTAAATCTCTGACGGCTGCGGGCGGAGTCGTGGATTTGACCGGGATCGAACATGCCGTCAACCTGGTGTCGCTTGACCTGCATGGAAACCGGATTGTCGAACTCGCCAGCCTGTCCGCCTTGACGAATCTGCAGGTTCTCGTCCTCTATGACAACCGGATTCGCGACTTAAAGCCTCTGTCCAGATTAACCAGCCTGCAGCATTTGAGTTTATACAGCAATGCGATCTCTGACCTGCGACCACTCAAGAAACTGACCAATCTCGTTTTCCTGGATCTGCACAGAAACAAAATTGCCGACATATCGCCGCTGGCAGGTCTGACGAAACTTGTGAATCTCAATTTACATATCAACAGGATAAGCGATATCTCGCCGGTGGCGGATCTTACGAATCTTGAGATTGCCGACTGGCACAATAATCGAATTACCGACATCGCCCCGATGTCTGACTTGTCCGAACTCGTCTATCTGCACCTCGCCGATAACGCGATTTCAGACATCTCAGTGTTGCGCGGGTTTGGAAATCTTAAGTACCTCCATCTTGGCAACAACAGAATCACGGATACCACACCTCTGTCGAAACTGACCAACCTGACGGACGTGTCGCTATATGGAAACCCGGTCAATGATCTGTCAGCGTTGAACGACATCGATTGGACACTGGCGGGGACGCGAGAAGCTCGTGGCGATGAATTCACAGTCGAATCTGCGAAGCAGGCCATCAATCGGTACCTCGGCGAACTCGAACAGATTGATCGTGTGGCTGCTGAGCGAAAAGCCGAAGCAAAGGCGCGGCTTGACCGGGCTCTGACGGAGGTAGAACGGTTCGAGGCGAAGGAGAAAACGGGAAAGCGGTACCATGGAATGCTGGGATCGTACTACAGCCACAAGGGTCGCATGCCGTTCATCATGCTGAGCGTTCCGAATGGGAAGAATGTTCTGAGTGAGAATTCGCGGGAGATGTTTAACGCTCGGTACGCTGGGGGGACGCGTCTTTATAGGTTCGAATCTCGCGGCAATGTGATCATTCCTCGGAATGGCTCGTACCGGCTCGAAGTGAGTCGCGCGGCGGGGATCAAGTTGAATGGCGTTGAGTATGCCGTCGGTTCTACTGTCGCGGGCGAGCCACCGTATGCTCACGTGGAGTTGACTCGGGGTGTGTACGAAGTTGTATTCGATGTGGGCAACAACGGCGGGCAGATGAACTACTCGATGGTCCGGATCGTCGATCGGGAAACGGGGAATGAACTTCCGATATTCGTTTACGAATCAGATTTGAAGAAATTCGCGGGAGATTTAAGCTTCGGCATTGGACTCCTGGAAACCTCAGGTTGGGAATCTGCGGAGCACGAGATTCGGTAACGCCGAACGCATTTCGGTCACGAGCGAAGAAAAGCTGCCATGTGGGTTTTCGGATTTGACCCGTTTAGCGATTTACGCGCGGACGAAGAAAAGGGGGACCTACCAGGGGACGGGGGTCGTTTTTAGTGTTTACTGTTTCTTGCGAGGCCTTCCTGGCGGACGGATCGTCGACCACAAGCCACGCCGATCGGCGATCGCCTCGGTCCACCCTTGATCGCCAAATGGCCGCTCCCGTCGCATGCTCAACCGGACGGCTTCACGTTCTTTGTCGGTCAGCGGTTCGTTGACCTTGCGGTTTGTTGTTCCGCGGCGGTTGCTTGACGTCGCCGTCTCGCAGACGCTCCCTCATCGTCTTCGGATCATTGAGTCGCCGCTGATGGAGTTCACCCAGCTCATCAGTTTCAATGAATCCGTTTTTGTTCTTATCCAGCCGTTGGAATCCAGCCGCTGCTCCACGGAATTCGGACTCGTCGATCTTTCCGTCACCATTTCTGTCGCTGCGTAGAATAAAGACCCGTGCAAATCGATTACCATCACCACGACCATCGGGATGAATTTCATCGGCGTTGCCGGACGGCGATTCGGTTTTCTTGCAATTGGCGTGTCTGGCCTGGTAGGCTGTTTTGAGTTCTTCCCAAGACAGTTTGTTATCGCCGCTCTTATCGAGCCGACCAACGACTTCACTGGCTTTTGCTTCGTCATCCATGCCGGGGCTGCGTCTAAATTCGGTGACCGTTATCAGCTTGTCTTCGTTGACATCCAGCCGTTTGAAGACAAACTCAGCCGTCAGTCCCATGGCGCAGGCTGGACAATTCTCAGCAGCAAGTTGCACTCCGCCGTCGGCCAGGGTCGCGGCGACTGCCGATTCATCAACATCCGTCGACCGAGCGGCGGGCATGGCAGAATTCAATCGCGCAAACTCCTGGCGACTCAAATGATCGCTTTTCTTTTTGCCAGCACGAATGAGCAGAAACTCGACCAGCATCTTGCCCTCCGCAGGCGCTTCGTCGAAAACGATTTTCCCATCTTTGTTGGTGTCGAGTCGCTCGAAAAAGGGCGATGCAATGAACGATGGATCTTGAGCAACCGCGATCAGATCAGCAGTGGCCAACACGACCAGAAATAGGCTCAATACAATGATCGAATTCTTCATAAGAATCCTTCAGTCTTGCGGAGAAACTGGCGTGCTCGGGCGGTCGAGAACAAATCATACTCTGTTGGGGCGGCCAATGTTCGCTGATTTACGAATCAGCTGGATCAAATGAAGCGTTGAGAGGCCTGAGCCATCAAGTCGTGCAGCATCCAGCAGCCTGAGCGGCATTGGCGGGAAACTAATCCGCTGGCTGGCCTTGCTAGCAGACAGCTTTTCCTAATCCTCAAGGTCGACGTGACCGATCATTCTTGATGGCGATTGTTTCGCCATGCGCGCGCTCCATGAGGCAGAAACCGATTGTCGACTGCAGATTCATCACTGACCAAACCGGCACGCCCGCCAGGTCCGCTGGTACGGTGGATCACGCAGTGGGGATCGGCTGTCGTTGACGGTATTTCGACCGTTGGCGATACGACCATGTTTGCCTGGAGAATGCTGCGGTGGATGTTCACGCGGTTGCCTCATCGGGGAACGGTGCTGATCAATTTTTATCACGTCGGAGTGCTTAGTCTGCCGGTGGTCGCCTTGACCGGCACCTTCATCGGCATGGTGCTCGCGGTGCAGAGCTATTATCAGTTTCACGCCATCGGACTGGCGACGCACTTGGGCGTCGTCATCAATACGACCTTGGTACGCGAACTGGGCCCCGTGTTGGCAGCCACGATGCTGGCTGGCCGCGTCGGCAGCGCGATGGCAGCGGTGCTGGGAACCATGCGGGTGACCGAGCAGATCGATGCACTGACCACGATGGGCGCCGACCCGATTCACTACCTGGTCGTACCGCGATTCCTGGCCTGCATTTTACTGATTCCGGCACTGACGATCGTGGCGGACTTCATGGGGATCGTGGGCGGATACTTTTACAGCGTGATCATTTTGGATATCGATCACGCGGCTTATCTGAATCACTCGCGAGAGGGCGTTGTCGGCTTCGATCTGTTCAATGGGATTTTCAAGAGCTTCTTTTTCGGTGCTATCATCGCCGTGGTCAGTTGTTATCAAGGCTTTAACTGCGAGGCGGGTGCCGAGGGCGTCGGCAAAGCTGCGACATCGGCATTCGTCTATTCATTTGTGTTAATCCTGGCGATTGATTTATTCTTGAACGTGGTTCTGAACCACATTTATTTCATGCTGTACCCTACGGGAGCATCAATCCTGTGACCGCGACAGCAACCATCAACGAACCCGACATGAACACCAAAGACACTGCCGCCGATCTGATCGTCGTCGATGATCTGACAGTGGAATTTGGTGACACCACGATCCTGAAAGACATCTCACTTTTGATCGGCCGCGGTGAGACGGTGGCAATCATCGGCGAAAGCGGTTGTGGGAAAACCGTCTTGCTGAAGACCTTGGTTGGCCTGATCAAACCAACCAGGGGCACGGTCTCGTTTGACGGAAGACAGTTGCAGCGGCTGAGTTTGGCCGCCTTGACACGAACTCGGCGGCGTTTTGGATTCGTTTTTCAAAACGCTGCGTTGTTTGACAGCATGACAATCTTTGACAACGTCGCTTTTCCACTCCGCCAAGAAAAGAATGTCAGCGCGGATGAAATCGCGCGGCGAGTGATGCGGCATCTTTCCGAAGTTGGACTTCCCAGTGATGTCGCGGACAAACGTCCCGCCGAGTTATCCGGTGGCATGCGAAAGCGAGTCGGATTGGCGCGAGCGTTGATCTTGCAACCCGAGTTAGTCGTTTACGACGAGCCGACGACGGGGCTGGATCCCATCATGAGCGATGTGATCAATGAACTGATCCTGGATACGCGCAGACGCTACCCGGTCACTAGTATTGTTGTCACGCACGACATGCATACCACTCGCAAGGTCGCCGACCGAGCCTTGATGTTGTACCCGCGGGCGCGATTGGAAGCAGATGAACCGCAGGTCTTGTTCGACGGGCCGCCCAGCCAACTAGAGCACGCCGAGGATCGCCGCGTCCGCCAGTTTGTTCGCGGAGAAGCCGGCGAGCGGCTGGATGAACTGACAAAACATGGCAACGGATCGAGCGGTCAAGCGAGTTAAACAAAGACATTCTGCACAACAGAATTGAGATCAAATCATGGATGATAACAAGCTTCGATTTGGTGTTGGTGTCCTGGTCATCGCTGCCATCGGCCTGGGCATTATCTTGACCTTCCTATTCGGTGCTTTTCCAACCGTGCTGAGCCGCGAATACGAATTGCTGGTGGAGTTTCCATCGGCTGAAGGGGTAAGTCTCAATACGCCGGTGCTGCGCGACGGTGTCAGGATTGGCCGCGTTGCCGATATCACACTATTGGAAAAGAAAGGTGTCTTGCTGCAGTTGGCAATGGATCTGGACCCCGGAAAAGAGATTAGCCACGAATACATTCCACGCATCGGAACCGGTTCGGTGATCACCGGAGATGCGACGGTCGACTTCGTCTTGGCCGAGCCGCAGCAACTGGCCTCGATCTTTCCCACTCCGGAGGATCGGCAAATGCTTTCGCAGCCCTTTTCCGATGGCGAATACATTCGCTACGGACGCAAAGCCAAGGACCCGTTCAATGTCCTGTATGAAATGGAAACCGATATGCTCGGGACTTTGGAATCCATCCGCCGCGCCGGAGAATCGATTCAACAAGCCGGCGTGGGAATCACCGATATGGTCCAGAATGTTGAACAAGTGGTCGAAGGCAGCGATAACAAATTTGCTGCTGTGTCCGACGAAGCCGTGGCAGCGTTGGAAGAATTTCAGGGCGCGATGCGAGAGGTCCGCAGCCTGTTGAGCGATCCAGAAATGAGGCGAGACTTGGAAAACGCTCTGGATCAGTTGCCGCAAGTATTGGAAGAAGCGCAAACCACCTTGAACAGTTTTGGACAAGCTGGTGACCAATTCGAAAAAGTCGGGCTGGCAGCCGAACAGACGGTCAAAAATGTCGACGAAACGGTCGATGTGGTCCGGGAAACGGCAGAAATTGCCCAGACTTCAATGGACAGAGCCAAGAACGTCATCGAAAACGTTGAGCAGTTTACCGACCCGCTTGGTGAGCGTAGCGAAGAATTGGTAGCTCAAGTGCTGCAAACACTCAACAGTGTTGATACCGCCATGACGCAATTTGAAAACTTAAATGCGTCACTGAACAACAACGACGGATCACTAAAGCGACTTTTGGAAGACGACGACATGTACTGGCAGATTCGCCGCACGATCACCAACATCGAACACGCATCGGCCCGAATCCGGCCGATCCTGGAAGACGTGCGAATCTTCAGTGACAAAATCGCCAGAGACCCAAGAGAAATCGGCCTCCGCGGCGCGCTGACGAAACGGCCCAGCGGGTTAGGGCTGAAGTAATTCTTCACGTAGGTCCACCGCACATTGGGATTTCCAGCAGCAATAAGAGGCGGTCGCAATCAGCTGCTGTCTGGATCGCCACTGAAAGTGTTGGCGTGTATTTGCTTCCCCGTAAGACCGACACAGGTCCGTAAGACCGACAAAGGAATGCCCTTCGACCTCACAGTCGCCAAACGCCAAGGAATTGCAGTTCATTTTCATCGGTAATACGGTCGCCAAGTTTGTTTGGCCAGATCTGCCACTCGATTCCGACGAACAGCCGACCTGCTGAATCAAAAACCGTTTTTCCAAGGTCGTAGCGAAACTGGGGCTGCCCAAGGATCCACCACTTGATGTCGTCTCCGAACTCGTTCTTGCGTGAGTCTATGAATTCGACGTGACCTTCGATGCTGAAGTCATGGATTCCCAGCGAGAACGGAAACGCAAAATTGAAATCAACCATAAAGCTGTTCGTCTCCGCCGGAGCGCCTCCGCCAACCGCGCCCAAGCTGTCATCAATGAAAGCGGTGAAATCGGTATTGAAGAAGGCAAATCCCGGCAAATCCCAAGATAGTCGTATCCCGGGCAGCCATTTCCGCAGGTCCGGATCAGCCGCAAAATTGATGCCGACAACAAACCCCACGTCGGAAACCAGCCCAAAGTCGATTTCGTGATTCAAGATCTTGCCGAGGCTAAAGTTCGCATAGGCCTCTAAGTACACGTCGCGATCATTAAACCCATCAAGCAGCGAATCATCCAAGATATCGACAAAGAAGAAGTTATCACCGTACTTCCAGCCGCTAGCATGCTGGAGCGTGAGAATCCTGGTCGCAGACGAGCCACCGCCGGCGAAGCTGGGAGCGTTCAATTCCCCATATTGGAATTGAATTTCCGTGGTACTCCAGCGCCCAAACTCAAGGTCTTTGCAGGCACTTTGATTCATCACACCGTCATCGCACAGCGGAGCTTTCTTGACAGACGAACAAGGGCAAACGTCCGAGGACTCGAAGATGGTTGCAATTTCGGGGAATGGAACAATCGGTTGGCTTCCCCCTGATTCGGCATGACACTGAACAACGCCGAAGTGTTCCCAAAACGAAATTGCTCGCTGATCCAACTGAATTCCTATTTGCTCTAACGATGTCGAATGCTGTTGAGCACAGACAACTTGCGCGACCAGCACCAAAGAGGCAATCACGCCAAATTGAAAGGTGCTGATTGGATATCGCATTACAGATTTCCGAGAGTTATCGTTCCATCAGCAGGCTGGAAAAAACGCAAGTACGGGCCGCCAAGAACCCACGTGAATTTCGCCATCGGGGGATTTACAGTTTGCATCGACACCATGGCGATTCGCATTGCAATCAGAAGATATAAGCCGAAAACGCTGTGCCACCCGCATAATTGCCGCCCAAAATCAGTCGTTCGCAAGCGGATGGCAAATTGTCAGCCAATTGCATACGTTGCGATTGCTGAGTTCGCTTGAGCATTCTGCTAGCATTAGAGGCGAGAAGCCCGCTCAATCTTTTCGGCATCGCTGCAGCTGACTAATGAAATCGCAAGTGAAATCGTTGACGCAAACCTTTGGCGTTGCCGCGATTTACTTTTTCGCTGCCGTGTTGGGAATGAAGATGGGCGTTGCTAGCGGCAACATTTCTCCTGTCTGGCCGGCAACCGGCATAGCGATCGCGGCGGTCTATCTTGGCGGTTATCGCTTGGCATGGGGCGTGTGGTTGGGTGGACTTTGCTTTGAGATTTACACCGGCGCACCTTGGATCGCGTGTCTAGGTGCGCCGATTGCAAACATGCTGGAGCCGATCGTCGCCGTTTATTTGATGCGGCAATATGCGGGTGATACTGCTTTACTTTCCAGCAGGTTCAGCGTCATCAAGTATTTCGTTTTTGCCGGGATATTGGCGCCGGCATTAAGCGCTACGATCGGTGTTGCAAGTATGTGTGCGGGCGACCTTGGTCAGTGGGATCAGTACCCTTCCCTTTGGAGGACCTGGTGGTTAGGCAACATTATGGGAGCGGTCGTGGTTGCTCCCGCGATTCTGGTTTGGACCGAGCCTTTGGAAGAGCGGCCCACACGCAGGCGGCTCTTCGAAGGTGGCTTATTGGTCGTTCTCTTGGTGCTCACCTCACTGTTCATTTTCGTTTCGGGAATGCAATTGATTGGTTGGGACGGCAACGCGCCTGTGGCAATTTTTTGCATGCCGCTTGTCATCTGGGCAGCCCTGCGGTTCCAGCGGCATGGCTCGGTTACGGCAACGATTATCATCTGTACGATTGCCATTTTCGCGACGATCAGGGAGCTTGGCCCGTTCTTTCTGCACAAGAGTGACGGTGACAGTGTCGTTCAGTCACTGTTGTTATTGCAGTCATTCATGGGCGTCGTGGCAATGACAGGTCTCGCTTTGGCTGCTGTGGTGTCGGAGCGAAACCGGGGAGAGCGGGCGTTGCAAAAATCGCATCATGAACTCGAGCGTAAAGTTGAGTCGCGTACGGCGGAGCTACAAATCGCCAAGGAAGCAGCCGAAGCCGCCAACAAGTCCAAGGGGGAGTTCTTGGCGAATATGAGCCATGAGATTCGCACACCGATGAATGGCATCATCGGCATGACCGACATCCTATTGAATACGGAGTTGACGCCGGAGCAGCGCGAGTATCAGACGATCGTCCAGCGTTCGGCCGACGCATTGCTGAGTTTGCTGAACGACATTCTCGACTTCTCAAAAATTGAGGCCGGAAAACTCGATTTGGAAGAAGTCGATTTTGAACTTCGCGATGCAATCGCCGACGCGTTGCAAACGATTGCCGTCAAGGCTTCCGACAAAGGAATTGAACTCGCCTGTCACGTTGCTGCAGACGTACCCGATGATCTGATTGGCGATCCCACGCGGTTTAGACAAGTGATCGTGAATCTTGCCGGGAACGGCATTAAGTTCACCGAGCACGGCGAAGTCGTAGTCGAAGTCCGACTTGAATCGCGAAACGAGGATTCGGTCCGAATGCACGTGGCGGTTCGTGATACTGGGATCGGCATACCCATCGATAAACAAACCAAGGTCTTCGAATCGTTCTCACAGGCGGATGCGACCACCACGCGACATTACGGCGGAACCGGACTCGGCCTCGCGATCTCCATGAACCTGGTTCGCATGATGGGAGGTCGCTTGTGGGTGGAAAGCGAGGAAGGCGTCGGCAGCATTTTCCAATTCACCGCTGAATTCAGAATTGGGCAGCCTAAAGAGGCAACGGCCGTTCCCGGGTCGTTGAAAGATATCGCGGCGTTGGTCGTTGACGATAACAAAACGAATCGCATGATCTTTCAGGAAATGCTATTCGGTTGGGGCATGAAGCCGACGCTTGTCGAAGGCGGTAAACAGGCCTTGGAAGCCTTGCGCCGCGCCGCAGCCGAGGGCAGACCTTTCCCGCTAGTACTCACTGACGCCATGATGCCGGCAATGGATGGGTTTGAGCTTGCGGAAAAGATCAAGGCTGACCCGCAACTCTCATCGACGCACGTGCTGATGATTTCTTCGGCAGGGAATTCCCACGATTTGTCCCGCAGTCGGGAGGTGGGGATTTCGCGTTGTCTTCCCAAACCGGTGAAGCAATCGAGCTTGCTGGATGCGATCACCCGACAACTCGGAGTCATTGTGGACGCCGACGTGTTGCACGTGGAATCAGCCCAGAAAACGACTGACGCTAGATCTTTGCATTTGTTGTTGGCCGAGGACGGGTTGGTCAATCAGAAAGTAGCGACACGCTTTCTTGAACAATTGGGACATCACGTTACGCTAGCAGAAAATGGCCGCGAGGCAGTTGAGCTTTGGGAGCAAGGATCGTTCGATGCCGTGTTGATGGACGTGCAGATGCCGGAATTGGACGGGTTTCAGGCAACCGCTGAAATTCGTCGCCGGGAACGGGCGGTTTCCAATCGAACTCCGATCATCGCCATGACAGCCCACGCGATGAAAGGCGACAAAGAACGCTGTCTCAACGCGGGCATGGATGGCTACGTTTCCAAACCGATCAGGGTCACGCAACTTGAAGAAGCATTGAAGGGAATCGTACCACGGGACGAAACGAAGACTCAGGAAATCGATCGACTGAAGAATTAAACTGCGGAATCACTCCAACCAGCTAGCCAACATGAAACGCGCCGTCTACACGTCATACCTGATCCTGTGCTTGATATCCGCTGCCAACGCCGACGATCGTCCCAATATCATCTTCTTGATGGCGGATGATCAATGCACCTATTCGATGGGCTGTTACGGGACGCCGAATGTTAAAACACCGAACCTTGATCAACTCGCTCGCGACGGGATGGTCTTTGACAATCATTACGACACCACGGCGATCTGCATGGCCAGTCGCGCCAACGTGGTGACCGGGATGTACGAGTACAAAACGGGCTGCAATTTTGAACATGGCGCTTTGCTGAATCAGCATTGGCAAAAGTCGTATCCCATTCTGTTACGCAAAGCCGGGTATCAGACGGCGTTTGCCGGCAAGATCGGTTTCGAGGTCGCGGAGCAGCCAGGCCGCAAAGGTGTTTTGCCGGAAAGCGACTTCGATCTTTGGGGCGCCGGTCCGGGGCAGACGTCGTACGACACCAAGAAGAACAAGTCGATGGCCAGGTATGCGGACGAGTATCCGCATTCCACGCTGTCCTATGGTGCCTTTGGCCGTGACTTCGTCTTGGACGCAGCCAGAAAAGATGCGCCGTATTGCCTATCGATTAGCTTCAAAGCGCCGCACAAACCGGCCACGCCCGATCCTCGTTTTGATGATGTCTACGCGGGTCAAAAGTTCACCAAGCCAAAAAACTTCGGCCGCGAAAACGGTGAACATTTTTCACTGCAAAGCCGCCAGGGTCGCCAGTACGAACGATTCCATGGCTGGAACTACAGCGACAAATACGATGAGGTGATGGCGGCGTATTACCAGCAGATCTATGGCATCGATGTGGCGGTCGGCATGATCCGAAAGGCAGTGACCGAAAGTGGCGAAGCAGACAAGACAGTCATTATCTACACGTCCGACAACGGGTTTCTGTGCGGGTCGCACGGCTACGGATCAAAGGTACTGCCTTACGAAGAAGCATCCCGCGTGCCGCTGATTGTGTTTGACCCCAGGCATTCCAACAGCGGCCAGCAACTGCGCTGCGCGGCGTTGACCGGGAACATTGATTTTGCGCCCACGATCCTGGCGCTCGCCGGTATTGAAATCCCCAGCAATGTGGATGGCAAGAGTCTGATCGGGCTGTACGACGATCCCGAGTCCAATATTCACGATGCGTTGTCCCTGATCAATGTTTGGGGACCGCAGAAAGTACACAGCCTGGCCGTCCTGACGGGTGATTGGAAGTACGTCAATTGGCCGTATCAGAACGACGATTTTGTCCGCACGGAAGAACTTTTTGACTTGAAGAACGATCGCTTGGAACTCAAGAATCTGGCGAGTGAGAAGTCCGCGGAAAGCCAATTGAAGCTGCTGCGGGAAGTCTATGATCGAGCGGTCGACCACTGGAAAGAAAACGCGGTACCCTATCACAATTATCAGAAGTTCGGCGATTGGTTTGCGCGAGAATAATCGTGCACCGGCTCTCCCACCGAACTTTGTTTCGACATGCCCGGCGGCAGCCGGTCCAACAGGGAATTGACCATGCTGATCCGCAGCGCACTCCTCTTGATCTTCATGTTCGCGACGGTCGCGACGGCGGCCAAGCCCAACATCATCGTGATCTATACCGATGACCAAGGCTATGGCGACGCCAGTTGTTTGAATCCCGATGCCAAATTCAAAACGCCCAATTTGGATCGGTTGGCCGCCGAAGGTGTTACGTTCACCGACGCGCATTGCAGCGACACCGTGTGTACACCTTCGCGATACGGGCTGCTAACGGGCA
>JBFJVZ010000041.1:0-28094 GCA_041623895.1 Pirellulaceae bacterium
ATCAACGCATTCCCACAGCGACCGCGTCGCGACCCTCCGTTTGAGGATGAGGTTGATACGTGGGCAATGCCGTTGGGCAGGATTGGTGGGATTAAGATCCAGCTCTCCTATGCGGTGTTCGTAGCCTTTGCCGTGTTAGCGGGCATGATTGCAGTGTTCAAGGCGCCCTCGGGAGACCCCAATTTGCCGTCGGCAGATTCTGATTTGCCGCTGATCGCGCTGATCGGATCGGGGTTCTGGATTACGGGTTGGTTTGCCCAGTTAGCCACGTATGTGTTCTTTCGTTCGGCCGCCAAGATTCCGATTGTCTCCTTGACCATTGGATTGTTGGGAATTGAATCACGTTCCCGTTCTTGGTCCGCCAAGAGTGCGCTGCTGGTGACATCGACGGCTGTGCTTTCGGTCCTGATGCTTGGCGGCATGCTGGTTGTTGCCGAAGGTTTGGTGATGGGGGGGCGATCGCTACAGAGTGCGCTAAGCGTTTGGACGGCCCCCGGATTTGGGCTGGGGTCAAGCGATACGGTCTGGTTGGCGGGGGCCTGGTTGCTTTGGATTCAAGCTGTCTGCCAAATGTTTCCCTTACCAAAGTCTCTGGGCCGCGTTTGGTTGGTGTCGTTGGTGTCGGTGCTGGCGCGAGACGTCGAGCGACCGCAGACGGATACCGCGCGGCGGTTGCTGCAAGTGATTGCTACGATCACGGCGATCATTGCCGTGGTCAGCATTGAAAGCGAACCGAACCTGGCGATTCCGCGTTGGCCGCTGCTCTTGTTGTTGGCGGTCATCTTGTGGATAACTGCTCGAGGCTCTGACGTTGATGACATGCTGATAGCGTTTGCATCAACAGTTGAGCCGGGTTCCGAAGCCGCTTTGTCGCGTCCCGCGCGTCGAACGTGGCTCAACCGCAGCGGGCAATCGATTCGCTCCGTGTGGCTGCGACGCAGGGCGCGAAAGGCGCTGGAACAGGAGAGAAACGAGGCGATCGATGCCGGCAAATTGGATGATGTCCTTGGGCAGCTTCATGAGCAGGGATTCGAATCGCTATCCAGTAGCGATCGAGCTTTATTGAATCGCGTCAGCGAAGCGTTGCGTCGTCAACGCGACTTAGAATCGGCGCCGAGTGAATCCGACCACTCAGGCAACCAAGGCGATTCAGCGTAGCGGAATGCGGGAGGATTCCGATGCCCGTAACTGCCCGCAAGTCTTGCGACATCCGCTGCCAAAGACAGGCTCTTCAACGAACCCCGCGTACAAGTTCGTCGAAGTTCAACTCCAGCTGCGTGTCACGGTCATCCCCACCGAGTTCCCGAAAAATCAAACTCGGTTGTATGTCACGGCTGTTCTGATATTTGTCGCTGCAGTATTCAGCGCATGTTCCCAACAACTGCAGGTAATAGATTTGGCAGATCTGCATGTCGGGATAGATGCGTACTGGTTGCACGCAGTGCATTTCGATGGTCCAGGTACCGCAATAGCCAACATCGCCAACTGCGCCGCCTGGATTGATGAATAAACCAAGACGTCCCAGCGAGCTGCGCCCCTGAATCATCGGCACCAGCTTGTGTGTTTCGGTATGCTCAATCGTACGGCCGAGATACAACTGATTTGGCTGGAGAGTTATTCCATCGGCGGGAATCTCAATCCTGCGATACCGATTCGGTGAAGCAGCATCCAGCACAACCTCTTCGTAAACCAACAATTCGTGGTGCAGTGAAAGGTTGTAACTGTTCGGATTTAGCCGCTCCGGATCGAACGGGTCAATCTGTAGTTCGTCACCCATTCGCCGTCGAATTTCTTCACCCGAAAGGAGCATGAGTCAAGATCGTCCTATGACTGGCGTCAATACTTGCTGGCACAAATCAGTAGCAATGATTGTCTGAGACCGACCGCCATGTTGTCAATCATTTACTCGTCGGTCACAGCAAAAATGGTGATTTCTGGTCAAAGCAGGACGACACAACGAGTCTGGGGTGCACTGTACCGGAAAGATTGACGTCGGGGTATATTTATGAACCTGCGCGATGCATGGCCGGCGATTGATCTGGACAGCGATGCCTTGACCAGCTGGTGTTTTTCCCTTGATGGAGTGTTGAATTCAGAAGATGAGCGATTTGGAAGAGGTCACGCGATTACCTGAGGACTTTGATGGTCGCGTTCGTCTGTTCCCATTGCCTCAGTTGGTTGTTTTTCCGCATGCCATGCAACCACTTCACATTTTCGAGCCACGTTATTGCGAGATGCTTTCGGATTCGTTGGCAACCGATCGATTGATCGCGATGACAACGTTGATGGATGATGTTGCGTCCGGCAGCTACGGTGATCCACCGATTGCGTCGACTGTTTGTTTATGCCGAATCTTCTCCCACGTTGAGTTGGATGACGATCGACACAACATTCTGCTGGTTGGCACCAAACGGGCCGAGATTGTCCGGGAGTTGGATGCGGCCCGTCCGTTTCGCATCGCCGAAGTCGACGTTCGGGACGATATTTATCCGCCCAGCGGTGCAGACAAGAGGCATTCTTTGAAGAAGGAATTGCTGATTGCTTTTGGGGAGGTCGTACCGGCCAGCGCGAATCTTCGGCAGGGCCTGCATGAGTTGATGGCAGGAAAAATTGCCCTTGGGCCGATCACCGATATTATCTCCTACACGTTACCGTTTGCCGCAGAGGAAAAGCTTCGCCTGCTTGCGCAAGCCAACGTTGACCGGCGGGCAGCCGAATTGATCGATTTGTTAAGAAGCGGAACATTCGACCTGGATTCGTTTAGTTTCGAACAGCAATCGATCGAATTACCGCCAGCGGGTGACGACAAATTCCCGCCGCCGTTCAGTATGAATTAACTGGTCTGGGCCTTGATCCGCGGCACTAGACACGCGTCTATTATTCCTCCCAGGGGGGTAAAATGTATGCCTTGGGCTCGCCGATCAGTCTTGTCCTGTTAGGATGGCAGTATTGCGGAGCAGCGAGCTGCCATCATTGAATTCGAGGGAATTTGCCCAGTGGAAATAAGCACAGCACTGAAGAAAAACGGTTCGATTTGTTCCGGCGGTCGGTCGTTCGAGTCGATTTGTGAGGTAGATCCTCCCGTTCATGTCGATCCCAATGAACCCCGCAACGAGGATGTCGATTTAAAGAGAATCGAGGCCGCTGTGCGAGTCATTCTGGACGCGGTCGGCGAAGACCCAACTCGCGAAGGTTTGCTGGAGACACCTGCTCGCGTCGCGCGAATGTACAAAGAAATGTTCGCCGGGTTGAGCAGCGATCCTGGCCGTCATCTTTCCAAGGTGTTTGTGGAAGAGTACGACGAAATTGTGATTGTTCGCGATATCAGTTTCTGCAGCATGTGTGAACACCACTTGTTGCCGTTTACTGGAAAAGCGCACATCGCGTATTTACCCGACGGGAAGGTGGTTGGCTTGAGCAAGCTGGCGCGGGTGGTCGAAGAGGTTGCGCGTCGCCCTCAGGTGCAGGAGCGGATGACTCATACGATCGCGGATCTGATCGAAGATCGGTTGTCGGCTCGTGGAGTAGCGGTAATTTGTGAAGCCACGCACAGCTGCATGACCATGCGTGGTGTTCGCAAACCGGGCAGCCTTTGTTTGACCAGTGCCATGCGGGGTGCCTTCAAAACGGATCCGAAGTCACGCGCCGAAGTGTTGGGACTGATCAATCACAGCGTGTGATGGCTTAATTCTGGGGGTAGCGGAACTATCCGAATTCTTTCCATGCTCGATGAATCGCGGACAGAATTGGCGACTTCTGCCACCGTGGCTCCCCGATTTCTAGGGCTAACATGGTGCTCGGCTTTGTCTGAAAAGGGGTTTAACCCTCGCTGGGCACGCCGAATTTTGCTGAAAAAATGAGTGCCCTCCACAGGGTCCGACCCCTTTCGAGACAAGGCCTAGATTGAAAAGGCAGGTTGACGCCGCGGGCTTCTTACGATCGAAATAGATCGTATGGATATTGATCGGCGACGAGTGCAAGATGATTTACGAGGCGTCATTGACGGTGACGTGTTGTGTGATTCGCTGTCGGTGCAGCTGTATGCATCGGACGCCAGCATCTACCAGATTGTTCCGCTGGGCGTGATTCGGCCACGCAACGCCAGCGACATTGTGGCGACCATCCAGTATGCGGCCGAACACGAGTTGCCGATTCATGCTCGTGGAAGCGGCAGCGGAGCCGCCGGCGAGTCTTTGGGACCCGGCTTGGTACTGGACATGTCGCGTTACCTGACCCGGGTGAGGTTAAGCGACGACGGCACAGTCGCTACCGTTCAGAGTGGCGTGGTGTTGGCAGATTTTAATCGCACGTTGCGTAAGATGGGCCGCTGGTATGGTCCTGATCCGGCGACACGTGCGATCACCACGATGGGCAGTGTGCTGGCGACGAATGCTTCGGGGAGCCATTTTCTGCGAAGCGGTTCGCCCAGAGATGGCATCCAATCGCTGCGAGTTGTCACGGTGGACGGCGAACTAATCCAGCTGTCCAAGCATTCCGGCGAGGATGAAAACACGGCCGGCCGGTTGGCGCGCGGGATTGCCGAAATCTCGCATCAGTTTCGGCCGTTGATCCAATCGCACACTGCTGCGACTGGCGTGCAGGGCGGCTATCGGCTTGACGATGTTGTTGACAACGCCGGCGAAGTCGATTTGGCGAAATTCATTGTCGGCTCACAGGGGACGCTTGCCGTGATCGTGGATGCGACGGTGCGCACCGAACCGATCCCGGCGCATCGCGGAGTTGTGTTGCTGTTTTTCCATCGCTTGGATTCGGCGGCGCGATGCGCCGTATCTTCGTTGAATCACGGGCCGGTCGCTTGTGACTTGATGGATCGGCGGCTTTTGCAGATCGCTCGCGATACAGAATCCCGCTTTTCCGAAATCCTTCCCCGCGAAGCCGAGGCGATGTTATTGATCGAGTGGCAGGGCGAGTCACTGGAAGACTTGAACGATCGATTACTTGTTGCCAGAAACGATCTTTCGCGGGGGACGGATGGAGCTTTTTCGACGATTGCCACGGTCAAGCAGTCCGAGCGAGACATGTATTGGGCACTTTGCCGACGCGTCATTCCGCGGCTTTCTCGGATGCGGAGTACTCAGGTTCCATTACCGTTTACGGATGACTTGTCCGTGCCACCGGAGCTGTTGCCCAACGTCATCACCGCGATTCAGGATACGCTCAAGCAAAATCAAACCACGGCGACTTTCTTTGCGCATGCGGGCCACGGGCAATTGAACGTTCGCCCCTTTCTGGATTTGGGTGATCCCAAGGACCGCAGACGCCTGCAAGCTTTGTCCGAACAGATCGCCGCTGTCGTCTGGCGCCACGGTGGCCAAGTCAGCGTGGCGCACGCAGCCGGGCTAAGCCGATCTTATCTACTGCCGAAACAGTACGGAGACCTGTGGCAGGCGATCGGCCAGGTGAAACGATTGTTCGACCCGCAACACCGCCTGAACCCAGGAAAACTGTTTGGCGCTACCTTGCAGAAGCCTGACGAGAATTTGCGGCCCGCCGACCAAACGATCGAAATCGCCACCGAAACACGGGTGCTGTTGCAAGCAGACCCGCCAATCGTTCGCATGGCCAAAGCGTCTGGTCAAGCCATTCCCCAGTTGCAGGTGCTGCAAACCTGGACTGCGTCGGCGAATATCTCCAGCGTGACTCGTTCGTGTAACGGCTGTGCGCGTTGTCGGGCCACAGCAAGTGGTGAGCGGCAGTGTCCGATGTTTCGCGCATTTCCAACCGAAGAAGCATCACCGCGGGCGAAAGCCAACCTGTTGCGAGGCGTTTTGAGCGGAAGTTTAATGACCGACGACTTGACGACGGAGCGAGCAAAAGAAATCGCGGACTTGTGTTTCAATTGCCACCAATGCCGTATCGAGTGCCCAGCATCGGTTGATATTCCCAAAATCGTCGGCGAATTGAAGGCACAATATGTTGCCACCAACGGGATGCCGTTGTCCGACTATCTGCTTGGACGTATCGACACGATCGCGGCAATCGCTTCGCGGCTCCCATTCCTGGCCAATCTTTTGATTCGCAATTCGTTTTCTCGCTGGATCGCAGAACGTTTTTTTGGGCTCTCGGCGGCACGCGAGTTACCGCCGGTGGTTAGCAAAACGTTTTTGCGATTGGCGGCCAGAAGGCGGTGGACCAAAGCAACACCACTCGGTGGTTTAAAGGTGGCTTACTTTGTCGACCACTATGCGAATTATCACGACCCCGACATCGGCCGGGCGCTTGCCGAAATCCTTCAACAAAACGGCATCGGTTTGTACGTCCCGACGGCACAGTCAAACAGCGGCATGGCGCGGATCACCGCGGGTGACGCCAAAGGAGCAAGGCGGCTGGCGCGGCGAAATGTACGGCTGCTGGTCGAAGCGGTCAGGCAAGGCTACACGGTGTTGGCAACGGAACCGGCGGCAGTCTTGTGTCTGAAGCATGAGTATCCGCATCTGCTGGACGATGAGGATGCCTATTTGGTCGCCAAACACTCGCATGAAGCCTGCCAGTTTCTGTGGGATCTGCACCAGAACCACCGTCTGAACTTGGAATTCAACCCTGTTCCGCAGAGCGTCGCCTATCACCAACCCTGCCATCTCAGGGTCTTGGATCCGCAGCAATCGGGACCAAAACTGATCGACTTGATACCGGAATTGGAAGTCCAATGCATCGAGGCCGGATGCACGGGAATGGCCGGCACCTGGGGCCTGCAGCGGAAGAACTACCGAAATAGTCTCCGCGTCGGATGGCCGATGATTTCCGCGATGCGATCAGCCAATGTAGCCCTGGCGACCACTGAATGCAGTGCCTGCAAGATGCAAATCGAACATGGCAGCGGGCATAAGACCCTGCACCCATTGAAGCTGCTGGCGTATGCTTACGGTAGGCTTCCAAAGATCGAACAAGAACTAGAATCGGTCCGCTAGAGCGATTTCATCATTGATGCGGGGCCATCGGTAGGCCAAGACTTGTCCTGGCGCTTACTGCCAGGACAAGGCCTGGTCTACGAGATATCTGAAAATGCACGAAAGGCGACCTGAAACCAAATGCAGATTGACGTGTTGTTATTCGCAGCAGCCAAAGAGGCAGCCCAAAACGAGAAGGTTTCCATCGAGATTCCCGATCCAGCAAGCGCAGCTGATGTGCTGGAGGCCCTGTCATCTCAGGTTCCACAGCTGAGCGGGCTTTTGCCGTCTTCGCGGCTGGCCGTCGACTGTTGTTACGTCGCTGCCGATGCCGTGATTACAGGTGCCAGCGAAGTTGCTTTGATTCCGCCGGTCAGCGGTGGGTAGTCAGTATGAATCGATTTGTTCAATTGGTTGACGAGCCGATCGACATTGAATCACTGCGCGGAAAAATTGCTGACGCCGACGTTGGCGCGCACGGTTGGTTCTACGGCGTTACGCGACGAACGACCCAGCATGGCTCCGGTCAGCAGATTACCGATCGACTCTCGTATGAAGCTCATCGACCGATGGCGCAGCAGCAGCTGGAATCGATCGCGGAGCAAGCCATCCAACAGTTTGGCTTGGCCCACGTCGTGATCGTCCATCGTTTAGGCGACGTCGCGATCGGAGAAGCAAGTGTCGTGGTTGGCTGCAGCAGTGCTCATCGAAACGCAACCTTCGATGGACTTCGCTGGATGATGGAGTTACTCAAACGCGACGTGCCGATTTGGAAACGTGAGACGTACACCGATGGTACTCGAGAGTGGGTACACCCCGATGCAAAGTAGCAGACATAAAAGTCGTCGTTGGCTCCGCGAACGATCGTTGCCACGCGGAGCGTGCCCATGAGTAGATCACGGATTTATCTTGATCACGCGGCAACGTCTTGGCCGAAGCCTGCTGCCGTGCTGGCGGCGATGGACGAGTACGCAAGGCGATGCGGTGCGACGGCTGGGCGAGGCCTTTACCAATCAGCTCAGCAAGCCACCGAAGTCGTCCGTGGCGCAAGGCAAAAACTTGCCCGCTTGATCAATGCCGAATCGGCGAGTTGTATTTCCTTCCACAGCAGCGGTACGCTTGCCTTGAATGTTGCCATTGCCGGGCTCATTCAGCCGGGCGACCATGTGGTGACGACCGCCGCAGAACACAATAGTGTGCTGCGGCCGCTGCATCTGCTGCAGAAAAAGAAATTGATTCGGCTCACGATCGTTCCCTGTGATGTAACCGGAACGGTCTCCGCTGCAGACATTGGCCATGCGATTGGCAGCCACACACGGCTTGTCGCGGTAACCCATGCCAGCAACGTGACCGGCGCGGTACAGCCGATCGGAGAAATTGGCAAGTTGCTGCGTGATCATCAGGCATTGCTGCTTTGTGATGCCGCGCAAACACTGGGCTACGTTCCGATCGACGTCCGTGAATTGGGCGTTGATCTGCTGGCGGCACCGGGACACAAAGGTGCTAACGGGCCTTTAGGTACGGGCATGCTGTATGTGCATGCGGAACATCAAGATCGGCTCGAGCCGCTGATTCAAGGAGGCACGGGCAGTCATTCGGATTCGCTGGAAATGCCCGTGGAGTATCCCGACAAAGTGGAATCAGGCAATTTGAATGTGCCGGCCATTGCAGGTTGGTCCAGCGGCCTTGACTCATTACTTGAAAGTTCAGGCCATCCGCTTGGTCCGCTAGCTGAAATGCTGTACCGCGAATTACGTGCGGTGGTTGGTTTGCAGGTTTTCGGGACGCCGGGGCCGTTACCGGTTGTCAGCGTCAGCATCTCCCGGATGTCACCGAGTGATGTTGCCACGATCCTGGATACGGAATTCAACATCGAAACGCGGTCTGGATTTCATTGTGCGGCGTTGATCCACAGGTATTTAAACAGCGGTGACGAGGGTACATTACGGATCAGTGGCGGCCATCAGACACGTGAACACGAAATCGAATCGGTCTGCCAGGCTTTACGCGCGATTGTCGCGGAAGTTGCCGGTACCATTATCTGAATGGCATGACAAACTGATGTCGGACAAAAAGAACAAACCCAAACCGAATGCCAAGCAGACGAAGAATCAGAAACAGCCGTGGTACAAGGACGGCCTGCGGTTCGAATGCACGCAATGTGGAGCCTGCTGTAGCGGCGAGCCCGGTTACGTCTGGGTCAGCCAAAAGGAGGTCGCGGCGATTGCTGGGCAGATGGGCTTGGAGGTTGATGTCTTTGAAAGGAAATTTGTCCGCCAAGTGGGGGCCGACAAAAGCTTGCTCGAGTATCCGGATGGGGACTGTATCCTGCTGGACCGAGTGACTCGAAAATGCACCGTCTATGAAACACGGCCAATTCAGTGCCGCACTTGGCCTTTCTGGGACTCGAATCTGAGAAAACGCAAGGATTGGCAGGAGACCTGTGAAATCTGCCCGGGGGCGGGTGTCGGGCGTCTTTACACGCTGGACGAAATTGAGGTCACGCGCCAGCAAAAAGCGGTCTGAGCCAGCTTCGCCCCTGGGGGATAGGTCGCGGCTGGCGATCAGTGCAGGATTTTTCCGAATACGCGGATTAGTTCAAGCTTGTCGATTAGGCATGCCGATAGGGGACGATGAGAAGGTTCGGTTGTCCTAGGGCCGTGCTGCTCGTGGCCTCCCATCGGTTGACTCCCGGAAGTCGGCACTTTAGACTTGGCTCGTTTTAAGTCGAAATTTGCCAAGGGTTTACATCGATCGCGGCAAGCAACTTGCTGCGGGGTTAGGGAGCCAGGAGTGACCAAGAAAGACATCGTGCGAACGATCTCCGAAGAGGTCGGACTGACTCAACAACAGACCAAGGAAATCGTCCAGAAGACATTCGACGCGATTATTGAGGCGCTGGTACGTGAGCGCCGGATCGAGTTGAGGAATTTTGGGGTTTTTGAGGTCAAGCCGCGGGCCTCTCGCAAGGCGAGGAATCCTCGGACCGGTGAGGAGGTGATCGTACCCAAGAAGTACGTGGTCACTTTCAAACCAGGCAAGTATATGGAGTCGAAGGTCAAGGACCTGGACGATGGTGCGGTCGATGCCGTACCGGACGCTAGCAATCAAGACTCGATTCCCTCGGACTCCGAGTCCGTAACACCTAGCAGCCACAGTGGCCGCTGGGATTTGGAATGAACCTGGCGGAGACGATTCGACGGAATCGTTGACGCCGAACGTGAACGTTCACGGAGGAACGCTCAATGCGACGTTTCATGCAACTGACTTTGTTGGCCGTCTGTTTGAGTTCGACGGTTGGCTGTTTTGTGCCGATCTACTCGCCACGCCCCGAACGTCGCGTTCAGCAGTTGCTGTACACCTCGGAAGACCTGCGTGCCTTGACCGAGGAATGGGAACGGTTCTGGTTCACCGATCAGCCCAGCCACATGACACCGGTGCGAGTTCACGGCGGCGTTTTGTAAGCTGGCATCTTGCCGTGATCTTCCGTCGAAACCGCTAGCGTTGCTTGCGGACCCAGGTGATGTATCTGCCCAGCTGCTCGTGCTGAAGTAACAATTCAATCGTGTTGTAATGCCGACCCAGTGTCTTTTCCCTGGGAATCATGCGATGGATTGTTCCATGACAGTCGCGACAAACCGTAATCGTTTGCTGCATCTGCTCGCGCGAAAATCGTTTCTTGAACCATTTATTGCTGTGGCAAGTGCGGGGGATCAAATGGTGTTCCGTGGTCCCGCGTTTCGGGATCCGGCCACAGAGACAGCATTGGGTGTCGTTTGATTCCATCGCGTGCTCGTTAGGAAAAGTAGCAGGCACACTCCGGCTGCCGTCCGCTTTTCAGTGTGCTTGCTACCAGATTCATGCGGCGAATTACTATTTCGCCAGCAGGCTTAACGCAGCGGCGGACATGGATTTGATGCCGGTCCGTAATGACGGTTCGGCGTCAGGGTAATACTGGCTGCTATGCAGCGAGGGAGGGGGAACGTCGAGCGCCTTGAATCGGTCCAGACGTTGTTGACTGACCGTACCCAAGCGATACATCAGAATCGGTACGCCGGCGCGGCCGAAGCGGCTGAAGTCTTCGCCGCCCATCGCGGGCTCGTCGTCCAATACCGACTCGCTGCCGAGCGCAGCGACGAAGACGGTTTTCAGCCGTTCCGTCAGTTCGGCGTCATTCTTCAGCGACGGCGTGCCTTCGCTGACGGTGACGTCCGGTTTGGGGGCGTCAAATAATTGAGCAATCGCCTCCGCTTTCTTGCGGATGGAGTCCAATACTTGTTCGCGAACTTGATCATCATAGCTGCGCACCGTGATCTGCAAATGGCAGTCATTTGGAATGATGTTGTGCTTGGTTCCGCCGTGAATGGAACCCACCGTGACCACGGCGGGCTCGGCCGGTTTGACCTCGCGGCTGACAATCGTTTGCAGTGCCAGAACTAAATGAGCCGCTTGCACGATCGGGTCCACCGCCGTATGCGGGGCCGAACCATGACCGCCCCGCCCTTTGACTTTGATGTCAACGCTGTCGACATTGGCCAAGGCAAAACCCGGCAAGACTTTGATCGTTCCGGCGGCCGTATCGGCCGAAGTATGACAGGCGACAGCAAAGTCGGGTTTGGGAAACCGCTCGAACAATTTGTCCGCCAGCATCGCTTTGGCTCCCGCACCTCGCTCCTCCGCCGGTTGGCCGACCAACATCAACGTTCCTGTCCACTGGTCGCGATGCTCCGACATGTATTTGGCAACCGCGATCAGATTGGTCATGTGAATGTCGTGGCCGCAAGCGTGCATGACGCCGGAGGTGCCGCCACCGGGAAGCTCGATTCGCACATTCGATGCGTACGGTAACTGTGTTTGCTCGGTGACCGGCAAGGCGTCGAAGTCGCAACGCAGCATCACTGTCTTTCCGGGGCCGTTCTTCATGATGCCGACGACGCCATGCCCTCCCACATTGGTCGTCACATCGTAGTCATATTTTTCCCAAAACGAGGCAACTCGTGCGGCCGTTTGCTCCTCCTGGAACGAGACCTCCGGGTTCGAGTGCAACCAACAATAGGTTTCCACTAGCTGCGGCAATTCCTTGTCGATCCACGAGTCGGGGGCACAGGGCTGATCGGCGGGCGCGTAGCAGCGAAGACACAGTGTCAGGAATAGAACGTGTATGATTCGTTTCATGGATCAAAATCGCGAAAGGGTAGCGGATTGACAATGGCGCATTGAATTTAAAGCAGATCGCGCAGGGAATTCAGCGCGAGTGGTTCTTTGGTGGCGAACGGCTCTCCATAGCGTCGATCGATCAGACGTCCCCAATGGGCCGCATCGTCTCGAAGACGATCGATAAACGTTGGCGGGTCGGACGGGCGACCCGTGATGAACTGGCTTTCGTAAGCCTTGATCGCAGCGAGTTTTACTTCCCACTGATCGCTGATATCCACGATCCAACTGGGCTGAACCGCGAGCCGCAGGTGCACACAATAGTAGTAAAAAACTCGCTCCGGATGAAAACGCTGGCCCGGCATGTCGGTTTTGCTAAGCTTTGCCCAGAATCTGGCGGCTTCGACCAACTCGGTTGCGGCGACATGATCCGGATGAGCGTCTTCCCAATACGGCGCGAACAGCCAGCGAGGTCGCAAGATGCGAACGTAGCCAGCTATCAGCTCACGTGCTGGCAGGGTGTGTTGCAGACTTCGATTGACAAGTCCCGCGTTGCCACGCCAGGTCAGCCCGAGCGCATCGGTCGCTTTTTGCGTTTCATCGCGCCGCAGCATTTCACTTCCGTGCGGGGTCGGCTCACCGCTTGTCAGATCCAAGACGCCCACCCGCCAGCCGGCCTGAATCATCTTGACGATGGTTCCACCCATTCCCAATTCTGCATCATCGGGATGCGGCGCAACGACCAAGAAGTCCAGTGGTTCAATCGCCTCGAGTTCTGCGGGCCGCCGGGTAGTAATATCGATGGACATCAGTAGTTGTAGGCGCGTGCTAGTTCTTGCAGGCCAGAACCTGGAGAGCGTCCGGCTTAGGAAATGCTAGCTCAATGATCAACACGGATACGATGCTAACGTTGGTAGATCGGCAGGTAGTGATATCGTACGCTCAGGCTGAGAATACTGAGCGCTGTTGAATAAACAGCGCCTACGTTGCGTTCTTCACCGCCACGTGCCAACCAGGAACCGTTGCTGCGTTGTGCGTCCAGCAAGACATCGGCGACCAATTCATCCGCTTCCTTTGCGAAATTGCCGCCGGCCTGATGCATGCCTTGGGCGTAATAATAAATCCCATAGTGGAAGAACCGTACGCTCGATTTTGGCGGGTTCTGCAGCAACCACTGCGACGCTCCGGCAACCAGCGGCGAGTCGTATTGTCCGCAAACCTGCATGGCTAACAGTCCAGCCGCTGTCATCGTGAATGTGGGATGGTGATGCCCGGGTGTGTAGCTGAAGCCGCTGATTTTGTCTCGCGGGATACCCTCGGCGTTTCGCGGTGACGCATAGGAGTTACGCAGGTATTCCAACGCCCGCTCGATCGCCTTGGCGGGCACATCAAGCCCGTCATTCTTTGCCGATCGCAGCGCCATTAATTGCCAGACCGAGACTGACAAATCGGAGTCGGGGCTTCCGGGCGTGTAGCGCCAGCCGCCGGCCAGCATGGCGGATTTGGGAACGGACTGAGCATCGAGAATCAACTTGATTGCTTGCTCGAGGGCTTCGTGTATTCTCTCATTCTGTTCGCTGCTGGCGCCCATCCCCAGCATCTCGGTCAACATCAGTGTTGTGATTCCATGACCGTACATCCGCGACCCGTCGCGATCGCCGAAGTAGCCTTGAGCATTTTGATTCCCGTCACGCACAACGAAATCGATCGCCTCTTTCATCACCAAACCGCGCTGGCCGGGTTCGCCGGGTTGGATGCCAATCGACGCCATCGCCATGATTGCCAACGAGGTCATGGCGATTTCATGGCCCCGATCCGTGATCGCGCCGTCGTTGCGTCGCGTCTCGATCAAGTAGTCGATACCACGATCGATGGCTCGATCAATGTCGTCCTGGACATACAACGAAGCAAAGTCTTCTGCAGCGGCACCTTGCTGTGTTGCGGCCAGCAGACACGATGATGCGACGCCTTTCAGCCAGCGTCGCCGATTCGAAGCGGAAGGAAACGCAATCATTTTGCTTTCTCCGCTGCGCGCTTAGCGATGGCTCGGAAATAAGCCTCCACTTCGCGTCGATACTCGGGCGCCACCCGTGCTGACCGACTTTCCGTTGCGTCTTCCGTGCGTTGTTCGCGCAATTGTCCCCAGTCAGAATCAATGTCAACACGATCGAACTCGCTATTGAGTTCCATTCCCTCGGGCATCTGCGTCAGTCCATTGGCAGGCGTATCACCTTTGGGATCTTGGGACGGTTGCTGCGATTGAGACTGGTTACCTTGCTGGGCCGCTTGCATTTGTTGGTTGCGTTGGCGCGCGGCTTGTTGATTTTGAGCGTCCATCATGGAGGACAGGGTCGGCGAAGATTCGGCAGCGGTCTGAGACTCACTGGGTTGACTTTGCTGTTGACCCGCTTGTCCGTCTTGCGGCTGGCCTTGCTGGCTTGCTTGCTGAGACGGCGAGGGTTGGCCCTGCTGCTGCTGACTCTCAGCTTGGGCAGCAAGCGACCTGTCCAAGTCATCCAAGGTTTGCGCCAGTTGTTCCGCGCGTCGTTGGTCTTCCTCGCTGGGACGTTGGTCGGACTGGCTGCCGGCTTGTTGTGCGGACTGCTGGGCTAACATCCCGGCCAATCGCTCCGCTTCCTGAGCGATCTGCTCGGTTGCCTTGGCAACGTCTTGATTTGCTTCCGGTGAGGCCTCGGCATCCCGGGCGGCGGCCTGCAGCGATTGCTCCGCCTGCTCGGTCGCTTGAGAGGCATTCTGCTGGACCGACTCGGCGGCCTGTTGAAGCATTTGCGACGCTGGTTCCTTACCGAGACGCTGTTCGTGCCGGGCAGCACGCGCAAGATCCTGTGCGGCATCGTCAACGTCTTCGCTAACTTGATCCTGACGTGTGGCAAGCTGCTGAAGAGCCGATTGCGGCGACTGGAGTTGCTGCTCGAAGTTCATCTGCTTGCCGAGTTCCGACAGCTCCTTGGCGATCGCGTCAAGTTCTGCCCCTGCCTGTTTGGTCGTCTCTTCAGCCAGTTGAGCGGCCGGGTTAGGGCGATCCAATTTGGGAACGCTTTGTTTCCTCAGTTCCGCGGCGCGCTGTTCCGCTTGTTTGCGCTTTTCCTCGGCAAACTCGCGGGTTTGCTCAGCGGCTTCCGCCGATCGACTGGCATTTTCGGCCTGCTGCTGCATTTGCTGAACTTGCTGTTTGAGGCTTTCGTTCTCCGGATTCTTGCTCAATTGGGCTTCTGCACGCCGCATTCCATCCTCGGCTCGTCTTGCTTGTGCTCGAGCCTGGGAAATTCGTCTCTTCGCATCATTTTCGGTTTGCAGCCACTGTTGTCTGATTGGATTCTGAGCTTGGACAAGTTGATTGCGGAGCGAATCAGCGGCACGCTCCATCGATTTTTGACTTTGTTGGCGGCGGCCATCGTCCTTGTGAACGTCTTCAGCGGATTTCTTTTCGGAGTTTTGCTGAACTTCTTTGATGGCCTGGTCCGCGTTTTTCACAGCTTGAGCCATGTTAGCGGCCGCTTGTTGCATTTCCGACAGCAAAGCATTCTCGCCGCCCATTTGATTTGCCTTCGACACGGCTTCCCGAATCTCCTGCCGTGCTTGCTGTAGTTTTGGTCGCGATTCAGGATCGTTGGCCCAGCCAACTGCTTGTTCAGACGTGCTCAGGATCGCGTTTTCCACGGCGCTAGCGCGCTGGGACAGTTCCGCGATTTGTTTGGCTGCCCGCCGCTTTTGTTCCTGGAAAGATTGATCCGAGCGTTCCAAAGTCTGGTTCAGAGACTTTTCGTCCTTGGCGGCTTGTTCTAAAGCACGTTGCGCGTTGTCAGCGGCCTGCTGGGAAATCTCCGACAATTCCTGTTGCATCAACTCATTACGCTGCAATTCTTCTTCAAGCTTGCGCAACAACTCCTGAGGATCACTGTTGGCGGCATTTGCCATCGCTTCCGCCTTGTCAAAGCGTTGTTGCAATTGCTCGTTCAACTCCATGGCCTCCGCGGCCTCACGAAGATCTTGTCGAGACTCTGTGATGTCTTCGCCGCTGTCTGCCTTTTCAAAATGCTCCGCTGTTTTGTCTAAGGTTTCAGCCAGTTTTTGGAGTGCCTGTTCGGTTTGTTCCAACGCTTGCGATCGTTGCTGATCGTTGCTTGCGGCTTCGGCATTTGCCATTTGTTGCTGGGCTTCCCTGACAGCCTCTTGAATCTGTGCGGCGGCAATGTCAGCGTCTTCAGCCAGCTCACGCTGCTGAGCATCAGTAATGTCAGCGGTGTTCGCTTGATCATTCAACAATTCAATTGTCTCGGTGGCTGCTTGTTCCGCCTCCTCTTGCTGCTCGGCGAGTTGTTGGGCGGTTTGCTCGGCAGAATCCTCGCGCTGGTTGGTTCGCTGTTGCGCTTCTTCTGCCTTGTCGGCGGCTTCGCGAGCCTGTTCCGGAAGCGTCAGAACATATCTCAAGATCGTGTCGCGTGCGGCGGTGACTTCGGGCTGCAGGGCTGCGAGCGATTTCTGCAAATGAAGATTGATTTTTTCAACCGCGGACTCTGCCGAAAGCGGCTCTTGGCGATCCCAGCGACGTTTCGTGATCCGTTCACGGGCCAGATTGAAATCATTGTTGTAGCGAGCTTCGTCCAGCGGTGAAATCAGCTCCCACGCAACATTCTGATTCTGCAGCGTGCGCACCGGCCACTCGAGGCCTGCAGAAAATCGTTCCAGCCAAAGTGGATGCTGCAGCTTTGCTGTGCCCATATCTTTGATACGACGTTCGGATTCCAGTAACGAAGCCAGCTCTTTTTGCCACAGCTCGGCCTCATGCACAGCTTCCAAAATCTGAATTGCGCGAGTCAGGTTATTGAATACTTCAGGTGCGGGTTCGTCCCGATACGGTTGGAATCCGTCCTTGGTCACGTTCTTGATCGCGCGTTGCAGCAAGCCAAGATCGGCGGCGTATCGCAAGTCGACGCTCGGTCGCTGCCGATGCAACTCCTCCTCGCCGGCTGCTTTTTCTAAGATGGCGGAAACGAAGCGGCTGTAATTCGTTTCGTGAAATTTTTCGGAGCGATTGAAGCCGGCCAGAGTATTCGAGTCGCTTTCAGCTGCTTTCTTTTCTCTGACGCTGCGCGCTTGCATCGCACTGGCAAAAGCATGACGAATCCAATCGGCGACCATCCCCAATTCGTTGCGCAAATCCTTGGGCGTATTGGTCAGCATGCCGGGTAAGCGGCCATCGTTCATCGAGTAGTCAATCTTGCCGCCGATTTGCTCATCAAACGAACGAACAAGTGCCCGGTAATTCTTTTCCCCCGGCGGACTTTCGATCGCTTTTTCAAATTGGACGGACCACCGCTCTGACCAGCGAATCCAATTTTCGCCCTGGAAATGCGATTGTGTCGAAGTCGGGATTACACCCAGATAGTTGGTAATCAACTGATCGATGGTCTGTAAGCGGCCTTTCACAACGGTCAAGTAACGGGGGAATCGCAACCCTGGTATGGGGTCCTCTTCGTCCAGCATCCGTCTCAGACTTTGTTTCAGTGAGATCGCATCATTCATCACGGCGACCGATAACTCCTGGCCGATCATCGCCTGGGTCATTTCTTTCAAGCGATCGCACTGCTGACCACTCTTGCGGGCAGCGGTTTGCAATTCACGCAAAGTCTGGTCTCGGGTTTTCTGCCAAGATTCATGCGGATCCTGCAAGACGTCGGATAACATCGCGGCTGCCAGCGAATGCCGCCGGCCTATGTCCTTGATCGTCCGCCCGATCAGCTCAATCAAGCCCGCCTCCTGAACGGTGGTCGCAAGCCCCAGTCCCTCGGATATCTTCTGCAGCACAGTTGTGGACGAAAGGTTGAGTTCTTCGAGCTGCTTTTTCAGCTCGTCAAGATCAGCACCGTCGGGAGCGTGAGCGATGGAATTGATAGAATTGGCTAACTCCCCGGACGACTCGCACCAGGCGATCACCTCGGTTGCCAGGTCTGCCAACTCATCGATTCGCGCGTGGCGGTCGGCTTTGAAACCGTCATCGGCAATCAACAAATCAATCGCTTGTGATTCGCCGCGATTGGCGCGGCGGTCGATGGCAACCAAACGAGTGCGGACGATATCACCTGGCGACAGTTTCGCTGTAGGCTGCTGTCCATCACCGCGGCGCATCAGATCCCATTCCCACGCTGGATCTATTTCCCGAGCCGAGTCACCGAATTCAACCTGGCGAATTTGCAACGGTTGGCCATTGATATGGAACTCCTGAATCACACGATCGACCGGCAAATCATCACGAATGCTGCCTGCCAGCGAAAGCACGTCCAAAGGTGAAACCAGCTGTAGCCGAGGAATCGACGGCGCCCAGCGGACAACCGGTGGAGCGTCGATCACGGGAGTGATGGTGTAGGTGGGACTAAAGGGATTGCTAAGCCCTGAACGGACGCTGGTAGCGTCGACTTGATACTGACCCGCCGTTTTGATGGGAATCGAAACGCTGAACCGCGTTCCCGATTCGTCAGCCTGCTTCATGGGGATGTCGGCCCCTTGTTGACCATATTGAATGACAGCCTCTTGAACGGCTTCATCAAATTGGACGGTCAAATGAGCCATCGTGCCCATCAGTGCTTTTAAGTCTCCATATTCGTCTTCCTCGACACGATCCGTCAGTTTCGCATAGCCGGGGAACTCGTAACGCTTTGTGAACAAGGCGACTCGTGGACGCGGCAGCGGCGTCAACACATGCCATAGCGTGATCGCATCGCCGGCCGTGATTCGATACTCGACCGGTTCCGATCCGACAGACAAGTTTGCAGCAAACAACTCGCCCGTTTGAAAGTCCCGTGCGTCCTCGGTTTCACTCGCACTGCTAACGGAATCGTCTTCGCCGCTAGCTGAATAGTCTGCTGCCAGGCCCACGCGCGGAGTCATCTCTGTCTGCCCCGTGATTCCATCCGCGGTCCGCCAGTGCAAAGTGACGATCTCAGCTGATTCACCACTGATGTCGACGATCACGGCAACGGCATCGCCTTCGGCAACGTAGCTGGACGGGGGAGTCGGTTCGACAATTGTGACAATCGTCCTGGATGCACGTTCAATCGGTATGCCGGGCAGCATGGCCCGGGCAAAACGGCGGCCGAATTGCATCGACGGAAACAGCAAACATATCAGGCAAACCGCAAGCACCAGCAGACCCGTCGACAGCCAGCGCCGAATCAAGCCAACCGGCAAAAGCCGCGGAACATCCAGCTTGGAAACGCGACGGGCCACGCGACCTTGAAGTCGCTCTCTGAAAATCGGTGAACCGTTCGCGTCTTGTGGATCCGCCAACTCAACTGCCGACAACAGATCCTCGCGCAGCACCGGTTCCGCCGATTCAATCCGCCGCGCCAAGTGCCGCGGGTCCTGATCCTTGATCAACCGCAGTCCAAACCACCAGGCGGCGGCAAACGAGGCCAGGTACCCGGCAAGGCTTAGGATCCAGCGAACCGAGTCCGACATCAGAAACAGATAGTCGCAGAAGGCAACCAGCAACATTGCCGCCACAAAGACGACGATCGCCGCGGCCATCGCCCGCAGCGTCAACAAAATGTTACGCCGCCGTCCATAATGGTGGATTGCCTGTTCCGTTGCCGGATCAAGGTTCAGAATGCCGGAAGATTCCGTCGGATACGTGGACATTGCTTACACCAATCCTGCGCGTTTACGTAACCACCATTCGATTGCCAGCAACGCAATCACGGCCCAAAACCAATAATAAGACTGCCATATTAGGATATCCGATTCGACCACAGTTCCACTAGAAAGCGGCCGAATCTGCTCGAGAAGTTCGTTGGCAGCCGACTCGTGAACGTACTTACCCCCGCCAGCCTCGCTGATCTGCAGAAGGACGTCCCGGTTCAAGCTGACGCGTTGCAATTCATCGCTGACACGCTGACCAACCCAAATCGGAGTGCTGGCCTGAAGCGCCGTTTGATCAAAACCGCTGGCGCGGACGCGAACACTGTAAGCACCATCAGGAAGCCCCGGCGTCTGACCCTGATAAGTTCCCCTGGCTGGATCGTCAATCGCCAGCGGTACCGTCGAAACAATCCGATCGTCGGCGATCAACAGGGCGTCCACAGTCGCGTCGCCAACCGGTTTGCCAGACGCATCCTGAAGCCGCACACGTATTGTTGACGACTCGCCGGCCAGGTATTCAATCTTGTCAGTCCCCAAGGCAAGAAACTCGTCACTGGCTGAGTACGGTGGTTGCATGACCGCGGCGAGAATCTGATTCCAAAACCTCGCGTGAAATCGATCGGCAACTTTGTATCGCCATCTCCACGATTCATCCGCGGCGAAATAAAAGACTCGGCCGCCGCCAAACAATCGCGTCACCAACCAAGGTGTCTGGGAATTGTCCTCCGTGACCACATCAGCCCAAACTTCCGCACCCTCCCTGACGCTGACACGTGCGGAAAATCGGGGGGCTGGCAGCGATGTCCAGAATTCGACCAATTGACCCGTGTCGCCAATCAAATTCATCACGGGATGCTCAAGTCCCAATCCTGTCGGTCGCAAGTTCTTGATCGGAACGATTTGATTGCCGGGCAAATATTCGATCGGAAACAGGTCGGCAAGTTGGCCGCCCGCCAGAGTCTTGAGAGTCGCGAAGCGACCATCGATCACGATCAATCCGCCGCCCCGGGTGACAAACTCTCGTAGCAGAAACGTATCGGATTCGCCAAGTTGTTGTCCCGGGATCTGACCTAAGATGATGGCGTCGTATCGTGACAGCGACTCACGGGAATCCGGAAACTCACCGGGGTCCTCTCCGCGGACAAGTTTCGGCATGTCGGTCCCGGGACCGAACAGAATCGTGTCGACTTCCCAAGCCGGATCGCGATCGAAGAGATTTCGCAGGTAACGCGTTTCCCAGCGGCTGGAACCGTCCAAGATCAGCAGTCGTCGATCACGAATCGACGCGGCAACCCGAAACGGCAGCGCGTTGTTTTCATCGGAATAATCGTCGGTGACTGGTTGGACGGCGGCCCGCAGATCCAGAATCTCCGTGCTGCGTTGCACACCTCGCGGTCCCTCTGCGCCACGAATCTGCTCGACGATCGTCTCGACAGCAAACTCAAAGGGCACGCTTTGTTGTCCGTCGCCGTTGGGAGTGATCGTCTTTTGCCAAACCGTCTGGCCAGCCGATTCGATTCGCACGTTCAGCGGCTGCCCTGATGCACCAAAGAGTTTGAGGACGATTTGACCGGACAGTTTTCCGTCGGCGGCCACGCTATCGGGACGTACAACGTTGACGATCCCGACATCGGGCGGCTCATCTTCAGAGCCCATTCCGACGGCGTGCACGACCGCTCCGCCAAACTCAAGTTGCTTGGCAAAATCGACAGCGGATCGGCCTCCGTTGTCCCTTCCGTCGCTGAACATTACAAAAGCCGCGCGCTGCAACCCTGTCTGATCATCGGCCTGCAGCGGCAACTCCGTGCCCCTGCTGATCGTTGACAACAACGGAGACATTGCGGACGCAAGATCTGTCGCTTCGCCGTCAGCGACCAATTCCAATGCCGTGGGGATCGGTTCCTCACTGCGCGATGACCAAACCAACGATGGCTCGCCTGAGGAAAATGCCAGGACCTGCACGTCGTGCGTCTCGTTCAGTGATTCCAGCCAGCCTTCGTGGCTAGCGTGCCCAGTCAGCAACTCGGACGCTCGCCGCAGCCGTTCGGGGCTCGAGCCCGCTTGGCCACTATCGGTGATGGACATGCTTTGCGAGGTATCAATCGCAAAGATCACGCGCCCCAAAGTGCCGATGATTTGTCGCCGATGCCAAACAGGCCCAGCCAAAATCAAAATCACCAACGCGACCGCTGCACCCCGCAAGGCGGGAAGCAAGTAAGCGTATGCCGAATCAAGCGTTTTAGTCTCGCGCAGGTAGTACCATGCCACCACCGCAGCCGTGAACAGGGCGACGCCAAAAACGACTGCCGGAGGATACTCGCCCGCAAACCTGATCGATCCAGTCATGACGTCTCCACCGGCAGAGTGGAGCGCACCAATCGTTGTTGTACGAACATTTCGAGGATCAAAAACAGCAGCAACGCAAACAGTAGCCAACGCCAGATTTCGCGACCAAAGCGACGAACGCGATCATCGCTGCGGATGTCCTCCATGTTCGTATACACCGTCGCGCCAAGCTTCTCCGCGGCCGCCGATAATCGATCGGGCTGCACGTCGCGGAGGCTTGATTCGATGGTCGGCACATCGACAACGCGCAGGGTCGCGGCGATCAGCGGCTCGGACTCCGCCTGCTTGGGATCCGCCTGCTTGGGATCCTTTAACTGCGGTGCAGTCAAGCGGCGAAAGCGGTAGCTGCCGGGCTGTCGCGTTTCCGACCAGATCAAACGCGGGGAACCGTCTTCGCTGGGCTGCAACGTAACTTCTTCACCGCCGGGCAACTCCACCGTGTAAGTGCTGGACCTGGTTGCTTCCTGCTCAGCGTTCATTGCCCCGTCAAGAGCAACCGTTTCGAACTCTCTGAGCGGTACGTAAATTGGTTGCCCGACGTCGATACGCTCGGCCTTGCCCTTACCGGCCAGGTCCAAGACCAATTGCTGCATCATCGGCAAATAGACCAGCCTGAGCGGGAGCGTTGTCCAATCCGTGTCACAGGGAATTCCAAATTGAACGATTTGTCCTCGACCCCGTATCGCGGAGACGACCAGCGGATCGCCGCCGACCATCCGCAACAGCACGACGCTGGTCGATGCATCTGGGATCGCCGTTCCCTGGGAATCGACGCTGGCGCCGGCGACTTTCAGGCGACGGTAGGCCCGCACATCGACTTCCGCCAGCGGCCGCTGATCGCCCGGCGCCAGCAGACGCCATGGTGCAAATTGAGGATTCAGCTCGCCGATTCGATAAGCTTCCGCATCGCTTTTTGAGGCGTCACCGACGATCGACTCAATGGCCGCTGGCATCCGGATGGTGCCGTTATCGCATTGCCAGGTGCCGTTGTAAGCTTCCGGCAGGAGTTGATCGCCGTCAAACACAACCAAGGCGCCACCGTCGAGCACATATTTGGCTAAGGCTTCTTTTGCATCTGCGGATGGATCGCGAATGTTGGCCAGCACGACCAGCTCCGGCGAAGTCTTGGCAAGCTCACCGGCAACGCGGTTGATGCGCACTGTGTTGGTTCGCACTGCATCGGGCTGATCATCGCCGCCAAAGGCAAATGGACTGAGCGCGATGGCCAGGAAGTCTGTTTCAGCCTCGAGTGGCTGGCTACTGGGCTGGCCATCGACCAGCAACACATTGATCTCTCGCATCACGTTGATCGCAACGCTACGGCGGTTGTCCGCTGTCAGCGCATCGCCGTGCTCGACCGCCACGCTGACTTCGTAGACACCTGGCGCATCGATGCGATGATTTAAACGTGACGTTGCCGAAGCCCTTGCCGGGATCGACGCCAAACGCGGTTCCAGAGCCTGGCCGCCCAGCGACCAGATCACGCGCAAATCGTTGACAGGATTGTCACTTGCATTGCGAATTCTGGCGGAATACTGAGTGCTGCGTCCCGCGACGACCGCCGGCGAATCGACTGCGATCGAGTCGACCGAGACGTTGTTAAGTTCATCCGTCCCGATCCCGAAATTCCAAAAGCCAACGATCGGCTGGGGAGTCAAATCGGCAAGCGATGCGGCGACCGTGTCGACTGATTCCAGCGCGCCGCGCCCGAACATGTGACTTTGAAAATCGGAAACGATCAAGACCCGCCGCTGCTGATGCGATGCCTGCGACACCGCCTCGACTGCGGCATCAGACAGCCGCCCCAAATCAACCGGCCCGCCCGTAGCGCGGATATCGCGAATCTTGCTGACGGCATCCGCTACGCCCATCGTGCCCGGTGGTGCTTCCACATGACTACTGAGTACCAGAATGATTTCATCGCGACGCGACATTTTGCGAAGCAGTGCAATCAAGTCTTGTTTGGCTTTTTCGATCCTTGTTTGTTCCCCGTTTTTGCCGGCCGACATGCTGCGGCTGTCATCAATCACCAAGATCAGGGACTCAGGCGAATCACCAGGTAGCGACTGGAATCCCGTCAATACAGGGCGGGCAAGACAAAAAGCCAGCAGCACGGGAATGGTGCAACGCAACAACAATAGAATCAAGTTGCTGATTTGCATTCGCCGCCGATTGATTCGTACCACGCTGTCCAAAAGATGCATCGCACCCCAATCGACCGTCCGAAATCGACTGCGGTGCAGCAGGTGAATCGCCAGCGGAATCGTGAAGGCGAGCGCACCAAACGCAAGCAATGCGTTTAGCAGTGTCAACTCATTCTCCTTCTGAATGCCATGTACTCGTGCAACGCATCCTCGAATGGCCGATCCGTTGTCATGCGGACCAAATCGACGCGATGTTTTCTGCATGCGTCGCGGAGTTCTGATTCATGCTGAGCCAAGCGAGCCATATAGGCGTCGCGCAGCGGCCTCGCGTCGACCGTGTGTTCGTTTGCATCGTTTTCAAGGTCACGAAATTGGATCCGACCCGCAAACGGGAAATCGACTTCGTCCGGATCCAAGACTTGAAAAAAAATGACTTCGTGGCGGGAAGCTCGAAACTGAGCGAGTGAACGGCCGATCGATTCAACGTCACCCATGGAATCGGAAATGATCACCAGCAATCCGCGCCGTTTCAGCTTCGGCGCAACTTGTCGAAATACGCCACCCAAGTCGGTTTCGCGATGCGTCACTTCATCCGTTAACGCCGTCAATACATTTCGCAGGTGCGACGGTCGACTGCGAACCGGAATATGATCACGCGGCTGGTCGTCAAACGTGATCAGTCCGACACCGTCCTGTTGCCCCAGCATCAAGTAAGTCAGGGAAGCAGCCAACTGCACGCCATAGTCATATTTTGTCAGCCCGCCGGATCGTTCGCCGGCATACGCCATGGAACCGCTGCGGTCGACCAGCAACGTGCAGCGCAGATTGGTCTCTTCCTCGTACTCGCGAACAAAAAGCCGATCGCTCTTGGCGTAAACCTTCCAATCGATGCTCTTCAGTTCGTCTCCACGGACGTATTGTCGGTGCTCCTTGAACTCGACGCTAAAGCCCTTATGAGGTGACCTGTGTCGGCCACTGCAGAAGCCTTCGACGACGCCCCGCGCTAGCAGTTGCAGCCTGGCCACCCGCGATAGATCTTTGGGAGAGATGAGATCCAGAATTCGCATGTTGGCAGCGCGTGGGTAGGTTTGGGGGAGGACGATTGTGCCATCCAGGCGGGATGCAACCAGTATATCCGCATTGGCCGCAAATCAGACCCCCAGATACGACCCAAGTTGGCAACCGGCAGCCGGCAATTCAGCCCCCCGCGAGCCACCAGCCACCGGGAAATCGCTCATAATGTTGGCTTTCCCTGATCCCACCAGTTTGCTCCCGAGCCCCGCCATGAAATCTCCGACTCGCACCGTCTGTGTTGGCTTGTTTGCTGCGTCCTTTGTCGTCATCAGCCTATCGCGCGCCCAGGCCGAACTCTCGGTTGGAGCTGCCGTCGTCGATATCTCGCCGACCCAGATGCCGGTCTTGGTCAACGGCGGCATGACCTCGCGTACGGCCAATGAAATAAGGACGCGGATCAACGCGCGGACAATTGTGATCAGCAACGAAAACGAACGTGTTGCCATGGTCGTTGTCGATAGCTGCATGGTCCCCAAAGAAATCTTGGACGACGCCAAACAACGAGCGGCCAGTCGCACCAAGATCAAGCCTGATCGAATCATGATCTCGGCAACGCATACGCACACCGCTCCGTCGTCTTTTGGAGCATTGGGGACCGATGCGGATTTGTCGTACATTCCTTTGCTCCGCGAAAGAATTGTCGAATCGATTGTTACCGCCGAAGCGAACTTGCAACCCGCGCGCGTCGGCTGGGGCTCGGGCGAAGCGTCCGAATTCACGGCGCTCAGGCGTTGGGTCAGACGCCCCGATCGCATCGAGAATGATCCGTTTGGAAATCCAACGGTGCGAGCCAACATGCATTCGGCGCGTGACCCAAGTGCGGTAACGGGTCCGTCTGGACCGGAGGACCCAGAACTGTCGATGATCGTGTTTCAATCAACGTCCGGGCAGCCCATTGCCATCCTGGCCAACTTTTCGATGCATTACTTTGGCGACAAACCGATCAGTGCGGACTACTTCGGTCTCTTCAGCGACGGCATCGCCGGCTATGCAGCCTCCAAACATCCCGATGCCAAAAACACCGTTGGCATCATGTCGCACGGATGCAGCGGAGACATCTGGCGACGCGACTACTTCACCTTTAACGGTAAGGATGAAACGACAATCAGCGGCTACACGCAAGGTTTATTGGACATCGCCAAGAATGTCTATGATTCGGTCGAGTACAGCGACGACGCGGAACTTGCCATGGCCGAAGCTCGCTTGCCGATGAAGTATCGCGTGCCCTCTGCGCAGCGGCTTCAGTGGGGAAAAACGATCACAGATGAACTAAACGGTGAACTTCCGAAAACCCGCGAACAAGTTTACGCACGCGAACAAATCTTCCTGAATGAGTTGCAATCCACCGAGGTCGTCGTGCAAGCGATTCGGATCGGCGATATCGGCATCGCGACGACACCGAATGAAACCTACGCACTGACAGGATTGAAGCTGAAACTTCAAAGTCCGCTGAAACACACGATGGTGATCGAACTGGCAAACGGCGCCGATGGTTACATTCCTCCGCCGGAACAACATCACTTGGGCGGTTACAACACCTGGGCCGCACGTTCGGCGGGTCTGGAAGTTGGGGCCGAACCAAAAATCGCCGCCGCGGGATTGAATCTGTTGGAACAAGTAGCCGGCAAGCCGCGCCGGCCGTTTCGGCAATCGGCTGGTCCAGCCTCACAAGCGATCTTGAATCTGGAGCCAATCGCCTACTGGCGGTTGGATGAAATGGAAGCATCCGCTGCGGAAGATGCCTCCGGCAATCACCACGATGCCGTTTACGAATCGGGTGTGGTTTTCTTTCTGGAAGGACCAAAATCAAATCGTGGTGACAGAGCGTGGGTGTCAGGGGGCGAGACAAACCGCTGCGCCCATTTTGCCGGTGGAAGAATGCGGGCCAGAATCCCGTCGCTCCGCGATCAGTACACCGTGATCATGTCGATTTGGAATGGCATGCCCAGCGATGGCCGCGAAACAACAGGCTGGTTTTTTTCACGTGACCGGTCTCACAGCGTGACCAGCCGAGGCGATCATTTCGGCCTGGGCGGCACGGCGACGAAGCCCGGAGTCCTGATTTTCAAACAAGGAAATGAAGCAGCGGTGGTTGGTTCGACAGTGATCGAGCGTTGGACCTGGAATCAAGTCGCGCTGGTGCGCGATGGCCGACGAGTGCGTGTGTACCTGAACGGAGTTGAAAAACCGGAAATTGACGTCGAAGCCGCTTATGATGCACAGGCGCATATTCCGGAATGTTTCAGCGCAGGCCGCAGCGACAACGATGCCAATTGGGAAGGACGCTTGGATGAAGTGGCGGTGTTCGACAAAGCACTTACCGTCAATCAGATCCAATCCCTGATTGAATAACGTCGTGGAGTCGTTGGCCGTGAGAACGTTTTGCCGCACCTGCTCATGAATCAGGCAATCGCTGCCAACATTTGCCGCATTTGCACGGCCTGTTCAGGAGTCGGTACAAGCTGGCCCGCCACGTTCATCGAGATTCAATGCTGAAATCACGGTCAAAACAGACCTGCTGCGACTTGGCGTCGCGGCGGCATGAAACGACTGCTGCGCAAAAGACGTCGCGTGCAGCGATTGGCGCGAGAATTGCGGTCTGCTGCATGACCCACTTCCCCGATATACCAAATAGACAATCATTGTGAAAAAGATCGAGGCGATCATCCGCCATTTTAAGCTGGATCAGGTGAAAGAATCCTTGGTGGATCAAGGACTGCCGGGCATGACGGTGTCCGAAGTCAAGGGTTATGGACGCCAGCGTGGGCACAAGGAAATCTATCGCGGAACGGAGTATGACGTCGATTTC